>JAIBDW010000044.1 GCA_024686035.1 Oceanospirillaceae bacterium | reverse complement strand
GGCCCACAAAGATAAAACTGATCAGCACACGGGCACGAACTTTTACACGAGAAGCAATGGTCATATTATTCTCTCTTAATGGGTGAAATGTAAGTGTTCTGTTAGCATAACCTGTAAATAGTAATCACTAAAGGCTAGGCATTGGTAAAACCTAGAATACATTTAAAGTCGTTTAATTCACACCTATCAGCAACAGCCTCAGTCTTTTTGAGCTGGTGACTTGTGCTCTTGTTGAGGCATGTCTTGGGCTTCTGGCCAATCGTTGAACGGAAATGGTTTATTTTGAGTTTGATAAGACAAAAAGCGATAACTATGGTGAATAAAAAGACCTAAGCTATTGCTGAACTTCAGTATAGCTGGCTGGCTGGCCGCATTAAACAAGCGATACAAGAACTGAGCAACAATCAATAAAACCAACACCGAAGCGGCAACTTCTAGCAGCACTAAATGCAAAACCATAAAGACCAAGCGCAGCCAAAAATCTTCTGATGTGAGGTTATTTTTAAATGCTTGCATAGTGCCTACTCCATTAAGTGATATACGCTAGCCTAAATTGCCCTAGGTCGCTAGGTTTCTTTTAATTAAAGTAAGGGCATACACCCATATTTCAAGTACTTAGCTACGTTTTAAAACAAATTCAACGTCCGAGTTTTGATCTCGTGACATGAGTGCGTTAGCCACGCTGGCAGCATCTGCACCTTCATAAACCAGCGCATAAAGGCCATCTACTAAAGGCATATTTACCTGCAATTCATCTGCTTTTTTCTTCACTATGGCAAGAGTATTAACTCCCTCAGCTACTTCGCCTAATTCTGCCACAGCTGCATCCAAGTCTTTGCCTTCGCCTAAGGCATAGCCCACGCGATAGTTTCTGCTTAGTGGAGACATACAAGTAACAATGAGATCACCAACCCCAGCCAAACCTAAAAAAGTCATAGGATTAGCACCCATATGCACTGCTAGACGGCTCATTTCAGCTAAGCTGCGCGTTAACAACATGCTGCGTGTATTTTCTCCCAGACCTAATGCTGCACTTAGGCCTGCTGCAATAGCATAGATATTTTTAAGTGCCCCACCAAGCTCAGTGCCGTAGCGATCATTACTGGCATATACACGAAAAAAACGACATTGCAGTATCGCTTGTACTTGCTCTCGCAAACTTTCACTGTTACTGGCAATCACAGTGCCAGTTAGTTGCTTAGCCGCCACTTCTTTTGCTAAGTTAGGGCCGCTAATGACGCCTACTGGGTTATCAGGAAAACAGCTTTCTAACACCTGACTCATCAATAAAAAACTGTCCGACTCTATACCTTTGGCCGTCGTAACAAGGTATTGTTTTGGATGGACATAGGCTTTAGATTGTTCTAGCAAGCTCCTAAAAGCTTTACTAGGTATGGAAAATATAACAGTGTCTGCATCACTAATACACACACTTAAATCAGTTACAATCTCTAGATCTTCGTGTAGTTCCAACCCTGGGACATAACGTGAATTGACCCTCGTTAAACGCATTTGCTGAGCTAATGCTTCATCACGCAGCCATAAACGCACAGGAAAACCATTATTTGCAACAATATTAGCTAATACCGTGCCAAAACTACCACCACCAATTACTGCTACTCTATGCTGAAGGTTCATAAAGATTCTCTAAACTAGTAGTTCGCTAGGTGTGGGTTCACAGTCTAAACGCTTTCCCAGCATGACCTCAAGGTCAGGCATAATAAATGCGTCATCTTCAGAAGCAAAGCTAATTGATATACCTAAAGCGCCAGCTCGGCCAGTGCGCCCGATACGGTGCACGTAGTCTTCAAGCTCTTCTGGTAGGTCATAATTAAATACATGGCTCACGCCATCCACGTGTATGCCTCGACCAGCCACATCTGTAGCCACCAATATAGGCGTTTCACCACTGCGGAAGCGTTCCAGAGTTTTCACCCGTTTTGCTTGGGCCACTTCTCCTGACAAAAGCGCACTTTTGATGCCGTCTTTTTGTAATTTTTCTGCTAAATCTCGAGTAATGTGTCGTCGATTAGCAAACACAATGGCTCTTTCAACATCCATTGTTTTTAAACAGTTAAGTAACACTTTATATTTGTCCACCCGAGCCACCGAGTAAAAACGTTGATCTACACTAGCAGAAGCCAGTTCATCTGCCTCTATTTCCACATGCACAGGCTCGAATGTCCACTGCTCTGCCAAACGTAATATCTGCTCACTAAAAGTGGCACTGAACAATAAAGTTTGACGATCTTCTTTTTTAGGTGTTTGACGAATAATCGCTCGCACATCCGGAATAAATCCCATACTTAGCATCCGGTCAGCTTCATCCAACACCACCACTTCAACTTCACGTAGATTCACGTGCCCTCTGCGACAAAAATCTAACAGCCTGCCAGGAGTGGCCACCATAATATCAACATGCTGTTTCTTCAATTGCTTTTGCTGACCTTCAAAATCCATGCCTCCCACAAGCTGCTGAACGTTAACGTCACAAAAGCGCGTGAGATCTTCAGCATCACTGGCGATTTGCATAACCAGCTCGCGTGTAGGCGCCACGATTAAAGCTCTTGGGGTGCCTAGTCGACGTGGGCCATTGATAGGAAAGTCTAAAAAGTCGGTGATCATACTGAGTAAAAATGCCGCTGTTTTACCTGAACCCGTTTGCGCCTTGCCAGTAATGTCTTTGCCAGCCAAGGATTCTGGCAAGGTTAGGGCTTGTATAGGGCTGCAATATTCATAACCCAGGGCAGCAACCCCCTGCATCACTTGATCAGGTAGGTCCAAATCATGAAACCGAGTTTTGCCTTCTTCTTGGGAGACGACAAAGTGGTCTAATGACCAAGTTTGGTCCGTGGTGTTTGTATCATTTGATTTCAAGATTATGTTCCATTGAGGCGTGTGTATACCTCAGTATGATAAATTACGACAAAGCAGTATAGAGAGTTTGATGCCATTACACAAAACAGCTTTACTTTATATCTGCCGATCCTTACCCAAACTTTCGTTCATAGGGTGGTAAAGCCTGTAATAACTGCTGCCCATAACGTTTACTAACAATGCGCTTATCTAAAATAGTAATGCGGCCTTGATCGTCTTCTTTACGTAATAACCGTCCAGTGGCCTGCACCAACCTAACACTTGCTTCAGGCACTGATAGCTGGGCAAAACTATTGCCCCCAGACTTTTCTATCCACTCAGCCAGTGCCGATGGCACTGGACGATCTGGCACCGTAAACGGCAACCTTGTGATCACCACATGGGTTAAATAATCGCCAGGCAAATCAATACCCTCAGCAAAGCTTGCTAAGCCAAACAAGACACTGCCTTCGCCATCATCAACACGTTGCTTATGTTGATCCAATAAACGTTGCTTTGACGATTCTCCTTGCTGCAAAATCAAATCTTGCCATAGGTCTCCCATACCTTCAAATACCAGTTGCATCACCCGTTTGGAGGTGAACAGCACTAGACTAGCTTCATCGGGATTAAGTTGCGATTTAAGACCGACAATAAGGTCATCAACAAAGACCGCTTCAGGGCCAGGCTCAATAGCTTCTTTGGGTACACATATCTGAGACTTAGCAAAATCAAATGGGCTGGCTACAGCCAGCATAGCACTACGCGGATTTAAACCCGCATGGGCGATTAACCCATCAAATTGTCCTAGCGCTGTTAAGGTAGCCGAAGTGAGTAAGGCCCCATAGCAACGACTCCATAAATTTTCCTGTAGCAGCTGTGCTGCCATTATTGGACTAGCCGACATTTCTAAGTCTACACGTTCTGGCGTTTGCCAATGATGCAGCCAACGTGCCATGGGGACTTCATTTTCCTTATCTACCTTAGAATAAGCTTGAAACAAGCCCAGCTGTTGTTCTGAATTTTGTTGCAACACGCCAAAAGCGGCTAAGTAATTTTCAGCTTGATCTTTAGGCAGACCATTTTGATCACCTTTTACCACATCATCCATTAAACTGTGTAAGGCGCCTAAATCCCTAGCCAAACGTGCGCTACTAATAGTCATATCATGACTAATTTGAACTAATTCAGCGGGCACCACACCTTGTGAGAAACGGTAAGTTTCTTGTTTTTGGTAGCCCTCTTCAGGTCTAAAAGCAGGCTGATCTAAGAATTGTTCTAAAGTAACAAGCTGCGTTTCAAGCCCTTCAATATGTTCTTGAATCTGCGCACATACCTGTGCGCCCTTTCCTGCGCCTTGCCATTCTTTTAAAAATTTCTTTAAACCAGAGCGCGTCTGTCCATACCAACGACTTAGTTGACGAATGCCTTGTTGGTGTGTGAATTGTTTGAGGGTTTTATCAGCCAAATGGTGGCCTTCATCAAAAATATACATAGTGTCCTGTGGTGCGGGTAAAATTGCCCCACCTCCTAGCGCTAAGTCGGCCAACACTAAGTCGTGATTAGTGACAATGCAGTCAGCCTGTTCTAGGCCATCTCTGGCCTTAAAGAATGGACATTGGCTAAAATGGCTACAACGACGATTGGTACAGCCCTTATGATCTGTGGTAACGGGGCGCCAGTGGTCCTCAGACAACGGCTCTTTCCAAGCATCCCGATCACCATCCCACTGATTGCCGCCTAATTGAACCACCATATCTTTATAAAGAGCCTGCTGATGCACATCAAGTTTGAGCGCCAACTCGTCTTCAAAAAGGGCTTGGGTAGGGTCAATGGATGCGTTTTGAGACAGTGCCTGATCTAACCTAGACACGCATAGATAACGACGGCGACCTTTGGCAAGGCGAAAGTCAAAGTCATACCCTCCATGCTTTTTAAGTGCCGGCAGGTCTTTTTGTATGATCTGTTCTTGCAAAGCAATGGTGGCTGTTGAGATAACTAATTTCTTATCCAATGCTTTAGCTATAGGTAAACACGCCACCATATATGCCAATGTTTTACCTGTGCCTGTGCCTGCCTCTACTAAGCACACAGGATTATCATCACTACGGTTACCTTCAACATCTGCTTTGATTGCCAAAAAATGATTCGCTACGGTGGCTATCATTTGCTTTTGGCCCCAACGAGGCTTTAGCGCCAGCTGCTTAACCAGTTGCCTATAAAGTTGTTGAATATCTTGTTTTACATTTGCAGAATCAGACACGTTGCAAGCTCTTAGTTAGCATCAAATAATCGGTCATCAGGGTACACCATTTCAGCCACAAAATCAGATCCAACATAGGTCAAAAAAAATAAACCTTGCCAGAACCAATATTACTGGTATTATATACAGTAACTGTACAAACAACCAGCAGATTAACTTTAGTGTTAGAAGGACGTAATATGATTAAGTTGACCCCACGACAAGACCAAGTGCTCGACTGTATCCGTAACTACATCACCGACACAGGCTACCCGCCAACACGTGCGGAAATTGCCAAAGAGCTTGGCTTTAAATCTCCCAATGCTGCCGAGGAGCATATTAAGGCACTGGCCCGCAAAGGCGCTATAGAGATTATACCTGGCGCTTCTCGCGGCATACGTATCCCTGACATGCATGAAATTGATTTAGGCCTACCTATTATCGGTATGGTTGCAGCAGGCAGTCCTTTGCTAGCACAGGAACACATTAGTGATTATTGCGCCATTCCAGAAAACTTGTTCTACCCTAAAGCCGATTACCTGCTCAAAGTAAGTGGTATGTCGATGAAAGACATTGGTATTTATGACGGTGACTTGTTAGCGGTCCACAAAACAGACCAAGCCAGAAATGGACAAGTGGTGGTGGCACGGCTTAATGACGAAGTGACTGTGAAACGTTTTCAGCGTAGTGGCAATAATGTGCAGCTGATTGCAGAAAATCCAGATTTTTCGCCTATCGAAGTAGATTTAACGCAACAACACTTAAGCATCGAAGGCCTTAGTGTAGGTGTTATTCGCCGCGGCAACTAACCTTTATTCAGGAGCACTAAAATGTTTCAACAACAGCAACACCTAAACACAAACATTGAAGGCATTTTGGCAGAACACCAATTAGATTTGTGGGCTCAAGAAGAAAGCGAAAAAACCCAAGATCTTAGCAGCATCACTGAGATAATTATGCGTGGTGAAGCTTGGAATAATGTACAAACGTTACTTCCTTTAATGGCACAGCTTAGCCATGATCAACGCTGGTTAGCGTGGGTTGCACCACCTCAGTTATTGCCAAAAGCCCAATTAATAGCTGCAGGTTTTGATCTAAATAAGATCATCTTATTAAAACCAGATGCTCAACATGATACCTTGAGTTTAGCTCGCCAAGCGCTAAAGAGCGGCACATGTCATGCCGTCATTAGCTGGTTTGGAACGCTTGAAAACGAGCAGTTAGGCGGGCTAGCTGAAGCTGCAGAAATCGGCAACAGCCGAGCTTTTTTAATCAAGCACCAATAAATCACACATTCTAAGTATCACACTAACATGCCATTATTAAACGATCATTTGTGTTTCAAAAAACTGCTTTAGTAGAGTGTGAGTAATGTGAGCATCTGCACTGCCTGCCAGTTCACGAATGGAGTGCATAGCAAATGTGGGCACGCCTAAATCGAGCGTTCGCACTCCCAGCTGAGCCGCTGTAATTGGCCCAATAGTGCTACCACAACCCATATCACTTCGCACTACAAAAGTTTGAATAGGTATGCCTATCTGAGCAGCTAGTGCTTTTACCATGGCGCTGGTAATGGCATTCGTCGCATAACGTTGGTTTGCATTCACCTTAATGACCGGACCTTGATTTAATTTAGGGCCATGTTGGTCATCATGTTTGCTAGGGAAATTAGGATGCACTCCATGTGCATTGTCGGCAGAGATAAAGGTCGATGCGTCTAACACCTGATGCAATAACTCTGGATTGGCATAAATCCTTTGTAAAACAGACATTAAGAAACTACCCTGCGCACCCTCTGCCGACTGGCTCCCTACTTCTTCATGGTCATTGCAAATGAGTAACATACCCTGATCTGTGTTAGCAGCAAGCATGGCAGTAAGGCCCATGTAACAACTTAATAGATTATCCAGCCTGGCAGCTGCTAAAAATTCCTGTTTTAATCCTACCAAAGCCGGTGCCTGCACGTCATAAAAACTTAGTTCGTAATCAATGACCTCATCAATTTCTTTGCCATTTTTTCTTAGTTCCTCGGCAAGTAAAACGCGTAAGTTAAAATCGCCCCCTAGTGCTTGGCCCAAAAGCACTGGTAAATCTGTCTGGGGATTCACACTATGACCTTTGTTGGCTTCTCGATCCAGATGTATCGCTAAACTTGGGATGCACGCGACAGGGCGCTTAAAGTTTATTAGGTGGCTCACTAGCTGAGCGTCTGCGTCACGCCCAACAACCCTGCCCGCCAACGACAGATCACGATCAAACCAAGGGTGCAGTAATGCTCCACCATAAACCTCAACGCCCAGCTGTTGGTAGCCTTTAGATTGTATTTCAGGATTAGGCTTCAACTTTAAACATGGGCTATCCGTATGCGCCCCTACCATATGCATTCTTTGCAATGCATCTTGTGCAGGTAACTGGAAAGCTATGATGGTTGAGTCGTTTTTCGTAATATAATAACAACCGCCAGGCACTAAGTCCCAATGACTAGACACATCAAGCCGACGATAACCCGCGGCACTTAGCTTGCTTACCATAGAAGCTACTGCATGAAATGGAGTAGGTGAATGAGTAATGAAGCTCATTAACTCGTTAAGGTAAGATTGTTGTGACATTCGCATTTATTCCATCGCTGTAAAGGGTTAATTCTGACACACTTTGCGTGCAATCGTAACGATTGCGTAAAGCATTGTTTAATTTGCTCTAGATTCTCTCTAGACGTTTGGAGAATCAACTTGAATCAAGCTAAGATAGCTCACAAGTATTTTTTGCACCTACATTCCATTGCCTATATAAAAGACTAGAATGATACTCATGAACTCTTACACACAAAAAAAACCTTTGCTTAATTTTTTTCTAGTCAAGTATTTACCAAATGCTTTATCCACTGCAATACTTGCAACAAGCCTTTGGGCTTTGCCTCATGCATACGCTGACGAACACCTTGTCAAGGACAGTATTCAATTCACACAAGAGCAAGGTTTATTAACGCAAGAAATACTACAATTGTTAGATAGAAAACACTATCAAAGCAGAACCCTTGATGACCAATTTTCAAGTGATGTCTACGCCAAATATTTAAAAACTTTAGACCCCCAACATAGTTATCTTAGCGCCGCCGACTTAATCCCATTTAGCTATCTTAATACCCAGCTTGATGACTTACTCGCAAAAGGCAACTTAGAGGCAATGGGACAGCTGTATAGTTTATTACAACAAAGGCGTCTAGCATTTATTGACTATAGTTTAGCCACACTGGCACAAGATGAGGCGATGTTTAATTTTGATCGGGTAGAAGGCATTCGCACATCACCATATGATGAGCCTAGACTAAAAGACTTAGCGGCCATTAAAGACCTTTGGCGTAAGCAGTTAAAAAATGAATTTATTAACGGACAGCTAAGCCAAGAAACACCTGAAGACATTAAGACGCGTCTAACAAAGCGCTATACCAACATGCGTAAA
Organism: Oceanospirillaceae bacterium; assembly: GCA_024686035.1. Classification (GTDB taxonomy): domain Bacteria; phylum Pseudomonadota; class Gammaproteobacteria; order Pseudomonadales; family Balneatricaceae; genus Njordibacter. Next base: position 6,601 of record JAIBDW010000044.1, on the reverse strand, counting down.
CGAGTCTCACAGGTAGAGCTTAAAGACGCTTATCAAAGCGTTATTAATAGTATTACTAGTGTCATTGACCCCCACACAAGCTACCTTTCACCACGCGGTTTGGAAGATTTTAATATTGACATGAGTTTATCTTTAGAGGGTATTGGTGCTGTATTACAAAGTGAAGATGATTACACAAAAGTTGTGCGCATTGTTGTTGGCGGTCCGGCAGACAAGGCCGGACAACTTAAGGCTTCAGATTATATTGTAGGGGTGGCTCAAGACGGTGAACCAATACAAGACATATTAGGTTGGCGCTTAGATGATGTAGTAGGTCAAATTAGAGGCCCAAAGGGCTCTTTACTTAATTTACAGATCATTCCAGGTGGTGATTTACAACAGCCCAAAAAGACCATTCAGATACGTCGAAATAAAGTAAAACTTGAAGATCAGGCCGCTAAAAAATCAGTCATTGAATTAGAAACTGACCAAGGGCTTCTTAAGTTCGGCGTCATCACCTTGCCCACCTTTTACATGGATTTTGCAGCGGCGCAAAGTGGCGACCCCAATTACCGCAGCACGACTCGTGATGTCTATAACCTAATTCAAGAGCTCAATGAAGATTCTGTCAGCGGTATTATTATGGACTTACGCAACAACGGCGGTGGCTCCTTGCGAGAAGCTAATCAATTAACTGGATTATTCATTGAAACAGGCACTACAGTGCAAGTTCGTTATGCTGATGGAACCATCGAAAAGCAAATAGATCGTAACCCTTTCTTAGCTTACACAGGCCCTCTTGTAGTGTTAGTCAATCGTTACAGCGCTTCGGCATCAGAAATTTTTGCAGCAGCCATGCAAGATTACAAACGCGCTTTAGTGGTGGGCACCCAAACGTATGGCAAAGGCACGGTACAAACATTTTCTGATCTATCACGCGGGAAAATAAAATTCACCCAGGCCAAATTCTATCGAGTCTCAGGCGCCAGTACACAGCACAAAGGAGTGATTCCAGATGTCATTTTGCCAAGCTTAGATGACTTAGAAAAGGTCGGTGAAAGCACACAAGATCATGCATTGCAGTGGGATCAAGTAAATTCGGTCAGACACAAAACATATTTTACACTTGACGTTATTACCCCATATTTACAAGCACAACAGGACAAGCGCAACAAAGAAAGTGTCGATTGGCAGTACATCTTAGCTGTAGCAGATCATGAAAAAAACCGGCCAGACCAGATTAGTCTGAACTCTGTTCAGCGCCAAAATTACTGGCAAGAGCAGCAAGATTGGTATTTGGGACATATCAATAAATTACGTTTGAGCCACAGCTTAGAGCCTGTAATAGATGTACAGGAACATGAATTTGGTTATGAGGACGCCCAAAACGACCCCTATGTTCTTGCAGGGGGTCAGGTCATAGCCGATTGGATTCACCTGGCAAGGTGAGAAGCAGCAGGTAAGTGAACTAGATAAGCTCCATCGTCGGCTCATTGAGGGCCGAGAGCTGCTCTCTTAGCTCTAAAATATGCTCACCCCAATAGCGTTCAGTATTAAACCAGGGGAAGCTATGAGGAAAAGCAGGGTCTTCCCAACGCCTTGCCAACCATGCGGCGTAATACATCATCCGTAAACTTCGCAGAGGTTCAATCAAGGCCAACTCTTGAGGTTGAAAGTCATAAAATTCGTTGTACCCCTCCACAATTTCAGATAATTGGACTCTTTGTCGATCACGATCGCCAGAGAGTAGCATCCATATATCTTGAATGGCTGGGGCCATACGAGAGTCGTCAAAGTCGACAATATTGGGGGCATCGTTGCGCCACAATAAGTTTCCACCGTGGCAATCGCCGTGTACACGAATGTAATTCACACCATCCGTGCCAGAAAAGGCTTTATCAATCAGAGCTAATAAATCAGTGGTTAGGCTGTCGTATGCTGCTTTTAAAGATGGTGGAATAAAGTGCCTACTCACAAAAGCCACACTTTCATGGCCAAAGGTTTGAGGATTAATAGAGGGCCTGAAGTGATAGGGCTCTACTGCGCCAAGAGCATGAATACGGCCTAACAACCTACCCATAGTATAAAGATTATCAAGGTCATCCAGTTCTGGCCCATGCCCTCCCTTTCTTTCAAACAGAGCAAATTGAAAGTCTTCATAGTGCAACAAGCTTGCACCGTGCGCATTAATTAATGGAGGAACGACCGGCAGTTCATACTCTGCTAAGGCAATGCTAAAGCTGTGTTCTTCTAATATTTGTGCGCTAGACCATCGATTTGGTCGATAGAACTTTGCTATAACTGGCACTTCTTGATCTTCAAGGCCGACTTGGTAGACACGATTTTCATAACTATTAAGTGCAGAAATTCGTCCATCACACACATAGCCTTGGCTTTCAACTGCATCCATGATGTAACTGGGTGTCAATATTGAAAAAGGATGAGCTTGGTTGGTCATAATAGCCATTGGGTAGTAATTAAGTGCTTAAGTATATCCTTATGGCTATATTTAATCAGTATCAATCGCTTTCGATAACCTTTGTATAATCTAGTGATAGCTTTGTATAATGCAAAGACATTAAGACCATTAACTTAGGCCAGCCTCCATGTCCGCAACTAGCGCCCTTCAGTTTCCAATAAGTGAGGCGCCCGTCATGGGTCAACCTATGGTCGTGGCCGACGGGGTTTACTGGCTGCGTATGCCCTTACCATTTTCTCTTAACCATATCAATTTATGGCTATTGGAAGACAATGACGGCTGGACTATCGTTGACACTGGCATCAATACCTTGGCCACCAAGGAGTTATGGCAGCAAGTGTTTGATCACCACCTTAAAAACAAACCCGTTAATCAACTGATTGTTACTCATTTACACCCAGATCATGTGGGTTTGGCTGGCTGGCTGTGTGAAGTTTGGCAACTAGAGTTGCAGATGTCCCGCACAGACTATATGGCTTGTAGAGTTTTGATGTCTGACACAGGAAAACCTGCGCCTAAGGCAGCCATTGATTTTTATCAACGCGCAGGTGTCAGCGATGAACAGCTGGCTGTTTACAAGAATAAATTTGGCGGTTATGGCAAAAGCATTTACCCTATGCCTGATAGTTTTATACGCCTACAAGATAATGACACAGTGGCTATGGCTGGACAACAATGGCACATCATTGTGGGAAGAGGGCATGCGCCAGAGCACTTGTGCTTCATGTGCCCTGCACTCAATGTATTGATAGCTGGAGACCAGCTATTACCCTCTATTTCTTCAAATGTGAGTGTGTGGCCTACCGAACCTCACGCTAACCCATTGAAAGATTGGCTTGATTCATGCGCCATGTTACAACAACGAATCCCTGCTGATGTGCTAGTATTGCCGTCTCACGGACAAGTGTTTTTTGGTGCCCATCAACGCTTACAAAGACTGATAGATGGTCATGAAAAATCGCTTTTGAAAATAATAGCCGCATGTTCAAAACCACAGCGCAATGTAGACTTATTTAGTCAGTTATTTCGCCGCCCGATCACTGATGATGTACTCACCTTAGCTGTCGGCGAAACTCAAGCTCATTTGAACTATTTAGTAACTCACAACAAACTCCAAACTAGCACCGATGACATGGGTGCTAACTGGTACCAAACCCTTTAGAAGAAGACTATTTTTATGCACATTATTACGATTAATTTTGAACCTGTTGAATTATTTAAAATCTTAAAGTTTGAGTCTATTGTTGGCAGTGGCGGGGAGGCAAAAAAGCGAATTGGTGAAGGATTAGTCAAAGTTAACGGCGATATCGAAACACGTAAAAGCCGTAAAATGGTAGCTGGAGACACCATAGAATTTGAAAAACGCCATTATCAGTTAAAACTCGCTTAAGCCATGGGGGCTATTCGTTGGTTTAATCCAGCCCATATCAGTGCAGGTTTTATTGCTCCTTTGATCGGCTACACCAGCTCTGCGGCCATCATATTTCAAGCCGCAAATAGCGCAGGTGCAAATGATGCTATGGTCACCAGTTGGTTTTGGGCATTGGGTATCGGCATGGGCGTGTCTACCCTTGCCTTATCGTGGTTTTATAAACAACCTATTCTTACCGCGTGGTCTACGCCTGGCGCAGCCATTTTAGTGACAAGTTTAGCTGGAGTGCCCTTTGCTGAAGCGATCGGTGCATTTGTCGTATGTTCAGTCTTAATCATCCTAGTGGGCATCACTGGCTGGTTTGATCGTGTCATGTCCTTTCTGCCAAAATCTATCGCTGCCGCAATGTTGGCTGGGGTGTTGATGCCCTTTACTGTACACATGATTTTGTCGTTAGAATCACAATTAACTTTAGTTTTATTGATGATGGTAACCTTCCTTATAAGCCGTGTAATGTGGCCAAAAATTGCTGTAATGCTCACCTTATTACTGGGCATTTTAGTCGCTGCAATACAAGATTTAATCATCTGGCAAGATGTAAGCCTGCAAATCTCAAGCCCTATATGGACGACTCCACAATGGTCTTTGTCGGCAACGATAGGCGTAGCCATACCATTATTTATCGTCACCATGGCTTCACAAAACGTCCCGGGGATCGTGGTGCTACGAAGCCACGAGTATGATGCACCGGCAGCCCCTTTAATCACTTGGACAGGCATTACCGGCTTTTTTTTAGCGCCTTTTGGTGGTTTTGCTTTTAACTTATCTGCCATTATGGCGGCTATATGTATGGGCAAAGACGTAGATACAGACCCTACACAAAGATACCGATCTGCAATTTGGGCGGGACTATTCATTATCGCAACTGGCGTATTAGCTGGTAGCTTAACTGGGCTATTTAACAGCATGCCCCAGGCCTTGGTAGTGACTATTGCAGGTTTGGCATTGCTTGGAACCATAACCAGTAGCCTTAACACAGCGCTCGCACTTGAAGCCGAACGTATTCCCGCACTTATCACGCTAATCACTACCGCATCAGGTGTGGCTTTATGGGGTATAGGCAGCGCATTTTGGGGCTTAATACTTGGTTTTATTGCGCTATTAATTCAGCGCATCCTTTCACCTGCACCCGCGCTAAATTAAGCTTAACTAGACGTTTGTTACTGGGGTTGTTTATGAAAACAGTGTATTCATCTGAACATATTTTGCGTAATGCTAAAACAGAGCTTACAGGTGGGCAACTTGTCACACCCTACGAGTGTCCACAGCGAGCAAATTACATCCTAGCGGCTATTAAAAATGCTCAACTTGGCGCAATTATTGCGCCAACACAGTGGCCAAGAAATTGGATACAAAGCGTACATGACTCAGACTACCTCACATTTTTAGACACTGTGTGGCAACGATGGATACATGCTGGCAATCAAGGCGAGGTCATTCCTAATATTTGGCCCTCTCGCTCCATGCCAAGCCAACGAATTCCCAGGCATATTGAAGGCCAAATAGGTTATTACAGTTTAGCAGGTGAGACCAGCATCAGTGAAGGGACTGCAGAGGCCGCATGGATTTCAGCAAATGTTGCCTTGTCTGCGGCAGAAATATTGAATCAAGGCGAAACAAGTGCATTCGCTCTTTGCCGTCCTCCTGGACACCATGCATCAACCGACCAATATGGTGGCTACTGCTTTATCAACAATGCAGCAATAGCTGCACAAAAACTGCGTTTTGATGGGGCAAAAAAAGTAGCCATTTTGGATGTTGATTTTCACCATGGAAATGGTACACAAGATATTTTTTATCAACGCGATGACGTATTATTTTGCTCTATCCATGGTGACCCCATGGTAGCTTTTCCATACTTTTTAGGCTTTGCAGATGAAATAGGGCAAGGAAAAGGTGAAGGTTTTAACCTTAATATTCCTCTACCACGTGGCACGCCTTATGCAATATGGCGCCTCGCTCTTGGTCGGGCGATGGAAAAAATACTTGAATATGGCGCCGATGCCCTAGTCGTATCACTAGGCGTGGATACCTTCGAAAACGACCCAATTAGCTTTTTCAAACTCAAAAGTGAAGATTATACTGACATGGGTGAATCCATCGCCAGGATGGGGTTGTCGACCCTATTTATCATGGAAGGCGGGTATGCCGTAGAAGAGATTGGCACCAACACCGTTAATGTACTAAAAGGCTTTAGCGATCAACAAGGATAGTGGTTTTTTGAGCTATGATTCAAGCATTAAATAGGGCAAGATATACGCTTCTTTCATACAACACAGAGCCATATCATGCTTTCCATCAATTCATACTTTGACGACAATGTTAAATCGATCGCTTTTCAAGGCAAAACCAAAGCCACTACCGTAGGTGTGATGGACATAGGCGCATTCACTTTTGCTACTAGCCAATATGAAGTGATGACCGTGATCGATGGTGAGCTTGAAGTAAAGCTACCGGGCACACAAAGCTTTAACACTTTCACCACTGGCGACCAATTTGAAGTAGAAGCTAATAGCAGCTTTGAAGTAAAGGTAGTGCGTCAAACCGCTTATCACTGTACCTACGATTAACCACGAGTCGCCCATGACTGCAATCACAAGCCGCTGCCCCCATTGCCAAAAAAATAACCGCTTGCCCGTACAGAGGGTTAAAGATGATCCCACTTGCGGCGCCTGTAAAAAAGCATTATTTTCCGGTAAACCGGTAGTGGG
>JAIBDW010000041.1 GCA_024686035.1 Oceanospirillaceae bacterium | reverse complement strand
CATGGTCAAACGGCTTCGCCATCCACCATGGGTAAAGAGATGGCCAACGTTGCTGCTCGTCTTGAGCGCCAGTTGAAGCAGATCAACCAGATGGAATTCTTAGGTAAAATTAATGGTGCCGTAGGCAACTATAATGCTCACTACACAGCTTACCCCGAGATCGATTGGCAAGCCAATGCCCAAGTCTTCGTAGAAAGCCTAGGCTTAACCTTTAATCCATATACTACACAAATTGAACCGCACGATTATATTGCCGAGTTGTTTGACGCGATTGCGCGTTTCAACACCATTTTGTTAGATTTTGACCGTGATATTTGGGGATACATTTCTTTAGGTTTCTTTAAGCAGAAAACTATTGCTGGAGAAATTGGCTCATCAACAATGCCTCATAAGGTGAATCCAATTGATTTTGAAAACTCAGAAGGTAACTTGGGCATTGCTAATGCTTTGTTGCAGCACTTAGCTAGTAAACTACCCGTTTCTCGCTGGCAGCGAGACCTCACCGATTCTACAGTGCTACGTAACCTAGGTGTGGGCTTAGCTCATAGTTTAATTGCGTATCAGTCCAGTATCAAAGGCATTAGCAAATTACAGCTTAATGCAAAGCGTTTGGATGAGGACTTAGATAATGCATGGGAAGTGCTTGCGGAGCCTATCCAAACAGTAATGCGCCGTTATGCCATCGAAGAGCCATACGAAAAGCTTAAGGCACTTACTCGTGGCAAAACCATTGATGCAGCTATTATGGCAGACTTCATTGACACGTTAGAATTGCCTCAATCGGTTAAGGACGAGCTGAAAACCTTAACCCCAGCAAACTATATAGGCAATGCCATTGCTCAAGCAGCAGACGTTTAATAGATGAGTCATGCCACCGGTTTTGATATCTCTAGTTTGGCGCCACTAAGCCACTTAGGTGACTTAAGTGTGGCCGAATTTATAACGGATTACTGGCAACAAAAACCAGTGTGTATCCGCAACGCGGTATCCTTTCAAGAAGCACTTCTTGAGGTTGATGAGTTGGCAGGTTTGGCTCTAGAGTCTGAAGTGGAATCACGTTTAATTGAAAATGATGGTGATATCAAAGATTGGCGCGTTACCCACGGACCTCTAACCGAAGGTGACTTCAATAAAGAACGTGACTTTCCCTGGACCTTATTGGTGCAAGGAGTTGATTGCTTTGTGCCTCAAGTCCATGATTTTTTGGCTAAATTTCGTTTTTTACCAAGCTGGCGCTTAGATGACATCATGGTTAGCTACGCCACTAAAGGTGCCGGTGTGGGTGCTCATTATGATCGTTACGATGTTTTTTTGATTCAAGGTGAGGGCCAACGCCTTTGGCAAGTTGGCCAAACCTGCAACGAAAATTCTCCATTGATGGCTCACGATCAATTGTCTTTGTTAGACCAGTTTCACATGACTCAAGAGTTCATCCTGAACCCTGGAGACATGCTATATGTGCCGCCACTTATAGCCCATAAAGGCGTTGCAGTGTCAGATGCTTGTGTGACTTATTCAGTGGGTTTTAGATCGCCTTCTCATGCAGAGGTACTCTCTACATTTGCTGATGATCGCGGTATGGATATGAGCGCTGACCTACGTTTAAAGGACTGTGGTTTTACCACTAATAGTGGCGAAATTAGCGCGTTAGATATTGAGGGTTTGATGACGTTAATGCGAGATCAAATTACCCCAGAAAATGTCGCTCAGTGGTTTGGAAAACACAGCACAGAGCCTAAGCATAATGGTTTAGACATGGCTGAAGAAGCGATGGATCTAATTGAGTTAGAAAGCATCATCAAAGATGCTTATGGTGTTTTAAGGGTGTCAGAGGGAGTGCGCTTAGCTTACACCTGGCAAGGCGATGGCGGGTTAACCTTGTTTGTTCAAGGTGATGCACTACCCTGCCCACCTGAGGCTACTGCATTTGTAGAAGCCATCTCAAACCAGTGGTTACTTGAAGTTGATGAAATGGCTCAGTTAGTCAAAAATGATGCTGCTAAGGCGATGCTGCTAATTCTGCATAATCAAGGCTACCTTTACTTTGCCGATGAGTAAAGAGGGTTAACTCTCTATGCACTTGAAGTCTCAAGTAATAAGGCATGAGGGGTAACTAAAACGCCATTGTTGTCCGCATAGACAAAGTGCCCAGGTACAAATGTAACTCCACCAAACTGTACTTCTAAGTTAATGTCTCCCAGGCCTCTTTTTTTAGTTTTCATGGGGTGTGTGGTTAACGCTTGCACTCCAAGATTAATTTCACTGATCGCATTCACATCTCGTATGCAGCCGTAAATGATCATCCCTTCCCAGCCATTGGAGGCTGCTTTTTCGGCTAACATATCTCCAAGTAAGGCGCACCTGACAGAGCCACCGCCATCAATCACCAAAACTTTCCCAGTGCCATCCTGAGCTGATAGTTCACGCACTTTAGAGTTATCTTCATAACATTTTAGGGTAACTATCTGGCCACTAAAGCGCTCTTTCGCACCAAAGTTGGTAAACATGGGCTCTACCACACTCACCAAATCTTCAAATTGATCGCATAGTTCAGGTAATAGGTCTTTCATGGTAGGGGTCCAGTAATTTTATGGCATTGGTAAAACTTATTTTGAATAGTTAATCGTGCAGTCTAGCCAACTTAGGTAAGTATGCATCTGTTAGGCGATAACTTTTTTCAACCTGAGTTAATGGGCAAATAAATTCAAGATAAGTTGATACAAGACACAAATCAACATCACCATCGGCTTCTTTTGAGCCATATAACCGGTCACCAATTATTGCAAAACCAGCCCCACTTAGATGTTTACGGATTTGGTGCTTTCGTCCAGTTTCAATGCTTACACTTACTAAGGATTGCTTAGCTGATGAATCATAAGTTAACAAACTTGCACGGCTAATGGCGCCAAGCTCATCAATAGGGGTGTTCAGAACTAGTGTTTCAGGAAATAATCCCTCTACCAAAGCAGTATATGTCTTAATTATTTTTCGTTGTTCAAACAAACGACTAAGGCCTGCTGCTGCTGCTTTTGTATGCGCTATTAACATTAACCCTTGGGCCGCACGGTCTAGTCTATTGACGATAAATGCCGGGCGTTGGGGCTTTTGGTTCTGCTCTACCCAACGGTTGATAGTGCAGTGATCCCCCCACTTGGTCCCTTGGCTCAACATGCCATAAGGCTTATACCAAATACTATAGTCACCCTCATGCTTTATTAACACTGCAGGTGTTACCTGAGCCTCTAACACCTTCGGGTCGTAATACAGGTGAATGGTTTGACCTAGTTTCAGGTATTTATCTGCCCTGCGTAGACGTTTATGGTTGCTACCGTTTTCACTGACCCAAACCGCACCTTTTTTCATGGCCTGTTTAACCTGCTGTTTAGATAAACCGCTAGGTTGTGTTAATAATTGTGCCGCACAAGAAGATACATCAACGACTTCAACATGAAACTCAGGCATCAGGCACTCTAACCCAACCTTCCATCAAAACTCTTGCACTGCGGCTCATAATCACTTTAGTGGCTTGCCATTTGCCATCTTTTTGATGTGCTTCGGCGCCCACTGTTAAAGTGCCTGAAGGGTGACCAAACGTGACTTTTGTAAGCATACCACCACCTGCCGCAATGTTAACCAAGGTATTGGGAATAGCTGCAGCAGTACCAATAGCCACAGCTGCAGTACCCATCATGGCATGGTGTAGTTGCCCCATGGACATCGCCCTGACTAACAGATCTACCTTTCCAGCAGACACATTACTGCCACTTGAAGAAGTGTAGTCTTTTGCTGGAGCTACAAACGCAACCTTGGGGGTGTGCTGGCGGGTTTTTGCATCGTCAAGGTGCTCAAATAAGCCCATGCACACGCCACCATGTGCGCGAATGGTCTCAAGTGTGAGTAACGCCTTTGGGTCTGAGTTTATATCACCTTGCAATTCTGTACCCGTATAACCTAAATCTTGCGCATTTAAGAAAATTGTTGGAATACCTGCATTAATCATCGTCGCATCAAAAGTGCCAACATTAGGCACTTCCAGTTGGTCGATCAGATTGCCTGTAGGGAACATGTCAGCGTCTGCTGCTGAAGGGTTCATAAACTCTAGTTTTATTTCAGCTGCAGCAAAGGTGACGCCATCAAGATTAAAGTCACCAAGCTCTTGTACTTGACCATTAGTTATAGGGATGTGAGCTATAATCGTTTTTTTGATATTAGCTTGCCAGATTCTCACCTGTGCAATCCCGTTTTTAGGCACTCGGCTTGAGTCTACTAAGCCACTTGTGATGGCAAATGCTCCCACTGCAGATGACAAATTACCGCAATTGCCGCTCCAGTCTACAAAGGCTTTATCAATGGAAACTTGGCCAAAAAGATAATCTACATCATGATCTGCTTGAGTGCACGGACTTAAAATGACAGTTTTACTGGTGCTTGATGTAGCAGCACCCATACCATCAATTTGTTTACCGTATACATCAGGGCTACCAATAACACGCAATAACAATGCATCTCTGGCTGGCCCAGGCACTTGGGCTGACATAGGTAAATCTAAAAGGTTAAAAAACACCCCCTTACTAGTGCCCCCACGCATGTATGTAGCAGGGATTTTAATTTGCTGTTTAATACTCATAAGAAGACCTAAGCCGCACTTGTTGATTCAAGAAAGTCTTGTGCAAAACGCTGCAAAACACCACCAGCGGCATAAACACCTACTTCTTCTGCGGTGTCTAGGCGACAAGTGACAGTGAGTGTTTGACGACTACCATCAGTACGATTGACCACTAGAATTAAGTCGCAACCTGGACTAGGTGCACCAATCACATCGAAGGTTTCTGTGCCGTTAAAACCTTGATTGACACGGTTATCACCTGCTTTAAACTCCAACGGTAAAACGCCCATGCCTACAAGGTTGGTGCGATGGATACGTTCAAAACCTTCGGCAACAATCACTTCTACACCTGCCAAACGCACCCCTTTTGCTGCCCAATCTCGTGATGAGCCTTGGCCATAATCAGCACCGGCAATAATAATAAGCGGTTGGCCACGTTGCATATAAGTTTCAATCGCCTCCCACATACGCAAAGTATTACCTTCAGGCTCCAATCGTGCCAAAGACCCTTGTTGTATTTTACCGGCGTCATCCGCACACATTTCGTTAAGCAACTTAGGGTTGGCGAAAGTGGCTCTTTGAGCGGTTAAGTGATCGCCTCGATGAGTTGCATAAGAGTTGAAATCTGCTTCTGGCACGCCCATTTTTGTTAAATATTCACCCGCTGCGCTGGTCGCTAGAATGGCGTTTGAAGGTGATAAATGGTCAGTGGTAATGTTGTCACCTAATATGGCTAAAGGACGCATGCCTTTTAAGGTTCGTTCTCCTGCCAAAGCGCCTTCCCAATAAGGTGGACGACGAATATAAGTCGTATTAGGGCGCCAATCATATAGCGGACTGATCGACTTCTCTACTTTACCTAGATCAAACATAGGAATGTAAATCTGTTTAAACTGCTCCGGTTTCACACATTTGGCTACGATCGCATCAATTTCGTCATCTTCAGGCCAAATGTCCTTAAGCGAAACATCATGACCTTGTTGATCTTGACCCAAGACATCTTGCTCAATATCAAAGCGCATAGACCCTGCAATTGCATAAGCTGCAACTAAAGGTGGCGAAGCTAAAAACGCTTGTTTTACATAAGGGTGGATACGGCCATCAAAATTGCGATTGCCAGATAATACAGCTGTTGAATAAAGGTCTCGATCAATGACTTCTTGTTGGATGTTAGGATCTAAGGCTCCGCTCATGCCATTACATGTAGTGCAGGCATAACCTACGATGCCAAATCCAAGTTGTTCCATTTCGCTAAGTAGGCCTGCTTCTTCTAAGTAAAGCTTGGCTACCTTAGAACCTGGTGCAAAAGAAGACTTCACCCAGGGCTTGCGCTTTAAACCTAAGCGGTTAGCGTTACGGGCCAAAAGGCCTGCAGCGATCACGTTACGTGGATTACTGGTATTAGTGCAGCTGGTGATGGCTGCGATAATGATGGCACCATCAGGCATTAAGCCATCATCTGCATTATCATCATAGACCTTAGCAATGCCTCGTTCTGACAATGCTGAAGTAGGTAAGCGTAAGTGAGGGCTAGATGGCCCGGCCATATTTCGACCTACACTTGATAGGTCAAAGGTTAATACTCGACCATACTGTGCATCCACCATAGCATCAGCCCATAGACCATTGGTTTTAGCATAGGTTTCAACCAATGCAACCTGCTCAGGCTCGCGGCCAGTCAAATTAAGATAGTCAATGGTTTGCTGGTCTATGTAGAACAACCCAGCAGAGGCACCAAATTCTGGCGTCATGTTCGAAATGGTAGCCCGGTCTCCTATGGTAAGGCTGTTGGCGCCTTCACCAAAGAATTCAAGATAAGAGGAAACGACTTTTTGCTGACGTAAAAATTCAGTTAGGGCCAACACCATGTCAGTTGCAGTGATGCCTGGCTGGCGCTTACCCGTAAGCTCTACGCCAATGATATCTGGAAGGCGCATCATAGACGCCCTTCCCAACATTACATTTTCTGCTTCTAGTCCGCCCACACCTACAGCAATGACACCCAAAGCGTCGATGTGTGGTGTGTGACTGTCGGTACCAATGCAGGTATCAGGATAGGCCAAGCCATCACGATTTTGTATGACAGGTGACATTTTTTCTAAATTAATCTGATGCATAATGCCATTGCCAGCAGGGATTACATCGACATTTTCAAAGGCTGTTTTAGTCCACTCAATAAAGTGAAAACGATCGTCATTACGACGGTCTTCAATGGCTCTGTTTTTGTCAAAGGCATCACTATCAAAACCACCATGTTCAACAGACAAAGAATGATCCACAATTAACTGTGTGGGCACAACGGGATTAACTTTTGAAGGGTCGCCACCTTGATCTGCTATGGCGTCTCTTAAACCGGCTAAATCCACCAACGCTGTTTGGCCTAAAATATCATGACACACGACACGCGCCGGATACCAAGGGAAGTCTAGGTCTTGTTTACGTTCAATTAGCTGCTTTAAAGATGCAGTTAACATGTCTGGATCACAACGACGTACCAACTGTTCTGCTAAGATCTTGGAGGTATAGGGTAATTTAGCGTAGGCACCTTCACTAATGTCATTAATGGCTTTTGGGGTGTCAAAATAATCTAGCCCAGTATCAAGCAAGGCTTTACGATAGTTGGTATTGTTCATGATTAATCTCTTTTCTCAATGTCTACCCATTGGGCAGTTTCAGGGCCAGTGTAATCAGCACTTGGACGAATAATGCGATTGTTCGTGCGTTGCTCCATCACATGCGCAGCCCAGCCTGTTAGGCGAGACATCACAAAAATAGGGGTGAACAATTTGGTGGGAATACCCATAAAGCTATAGGTTGAGGCGTGAAAAAAATCAGCATTGCAAAACAGCTTCTTTTCACGCCACATCACTTCTTCACAGCGGACAGACACTGGGTACAAGTGAGTATCACCCACCGATTCGGCCAGCTTTTCTGACCAACCTTTAATGATCACGTTGCGTGGGTCAGACTCCCGGTAAATAGCATGGCCAAAACCCATGATTTTATCTTTACGAGCGAGCATGCCCATGATGGCTGATTCTGCTTCATCAGGTGTTTTCCACTGTTCGATCATGTCCATGGCCGCTTCGTTTGCGCCGCCATGTAAGGGGCCTCTTAAGCTTCCAATCGCAGCAGTAACACATGAATGCATGTCCGACAAAGTAGAAGCACACACTCTAGCAGTGAAGGTAGAGGCGTTAAATTCGTGTTCTGCATACAAAATTAACGACACATTCATTACTTTAGCATGGAGCGGGCTGGGTTTTTTATCATGTAATAAATGTAAAAAATATGAGCCTAGGGAGTCATCATCCGTTTCAGTCTCAATACGAACGCCATCATGGCTAAAGCGATACCAATAACAAATAATCGCGGGAAATAGCGCTAACAGGCGATCCGTAACGTCTTGTTCCATTGAAAAATCAATTTCAGTCTCTAAGTTACCCAACATAGAGCAGCCAGTGCGCATAACATCCATAGGATGCGCACTGGCCGGTATTTGTTCTAATACGGTTTTTAGAGCTTGGGGCAAGTGACGCATACCCTTTAGTTTTTCAGTATAGGCATCAAGCTCTGTTTGATTTGGCAAGTGCCCTTTAAGGAGCATGTAGGCAACTTCCTCAAAATTCGCCTTTTCAGCCAATTCACTAATGTCATAACCACGATAGGTTAATCCAGTGCCTGTTAGGCCGACTGTGCATAATGCTGTAGAACCTGCTGATTGGCCTCTAAGTCCTGCGCCAGATATTGTTTTAGTACTCATTCTTTGTCTCCTTTATCGGGTGTTGTTACAGGTTTTTTCCAGCAGCGAACAATTCGTCTAACTTTTCTTCAAACGAGTGATAATCTAAAAAATCGTAAAGTTCCATACGAGTTTGCATGGTGTCAATGACTGCTTTTTGGTCTCCGTCGGCTAATAAATGTTCATATACATTAAGGGCCGCTTTATTCATCGCTCTAAAGGCGCTTAGTGGGTAAAGCACCATATCCACACCCACTTTGGCTAATTCGCTTTTGTTATACAAAGGCGTAGCACCAAATTCTGTGATATTGGCCAGCAAAGGCATCGTAATGGCTTTAGCAAAGGCTTGATAATCAGTTAATTCATGCACAGCTTCTGCGAAAATACCATCAGCTCCAGCTTCTATACATGCTTGAGAGCGATCTATGGCAGCTTGTAGACCATCTTTTTGAAAGGCGTCTGTTCTGGCCATAATAAAAAAATCTTCGTCAGTTCGAGCATCCGCTGCGGCTTTGACTCGATCTACCATTTCTTGGGTCGATACGATTTCTTTATTAGGTCGGTGGCCACAGCGTTTTTGAGCAACTTGGTCCTCAATATGCACAGCCGCTACGCCAGCAGATTCCATGCCCTTAATCGCACGAGCAATGTTAAATGCCCCACCCCAACCGGTATCAATGTCTACCAACAAAGGTAAGTCGCTTGCGGCCGTAATACGAGAAGCATCCGCTAAAACATCGTTAAGGCTGGTCATTCCCAGATCTGGCAGTCCATATGAAGCATTAGCTACGCCGCCACCAGAAAGATAAATAGCTTGATGCCCAACTTTCTGCGCCATCATCGCGCTATAAGCATTGATGGTGCCAACAATCTGCAGTGGGTCATTATTGCGAATTGCTGCGCGAAATTTTTCGCCTTGGCTTATTCTAGTGGTTTTGCTCATGGGTTGTTTCCATCCTGTATGGGTGATTGTATTTGCATGCGTTGCATGATGTTATTTCGGGCGTTATTAATATGACGTTTCATTAGCCACTCTGCTAAATCCCCATCCCCTTCTTCAATAGCGCTACAGATTTGGTCGTGTTCTTTTAAGGCTTGCTGAGGCCTGTTGCTAGACAAGCTAAATTGATATCGGTACATGCGCACAAGTTGATACAAATCGCCGGCTAGCATGTCGATTAAACGTTTATTTTTGGAGCCATGAACAATGCAGTAATGGAAATCGACATCACCTTCTTGTTGAAAATATGACTGCCCTTGGGTATCTAAAATGTGTTTTCGATGACTATTAAGCAGTAATCTAAGATTACCCTTTTCTTCCATTGTCATAGCCTTTGCCGCAAGTTTTGCAGCTAAGCCCTCTAGGGACTCTCTTATTTGATAAATTTCCAATAATTCTTCATAAGATAGATTGACTACCCTAGCCCCTATATTGGGGGTGCGGGTGATCAAACGCATAGATTCAAGCCGCCCCATCGCTTCTCGTAATGGCCCTCGGCTGATGCCATGGATACGCGCAAGCTCAGGTTCGTTCAGTTTTTGGCCTTGAACAATAGTGCCTGTGATGATGTCTTTTTTGATGCGATCACAGACTTGCTTAGCTAGAGTAGTTATTTCTTCTTGCATGAGATTATTGTCTACACATTTAAGTCAAAAGCATTATAAATCACCTTATAATCTTCGTCAAATTAGACATTGATCTAATATTGTAGACAATCAGGCGTATTGTGAACGATTTATATTTTCTTTACCTAATACTATGATGCTTTATTGGCTTAGCCACTAGTTCCACTACAGTATGAGAGTTAGAATAGGCACTCGTTACCCTCTAAGATATCTACAGTGCATATAATCAACTTGCCATTCACAGAAAATGCTGGTCATTATTTTGAAGCTATACGGCACATGCCTATGCCTTTATTGTTAGATTCTAGCCGCCCTGCCAGTCACTTTGGGCGCTATGACATTGCTATGGCTGATCCTCTTGCAGTGATAAGCCACAAAGATGGCATAACCGCCCTTGAGAAAAATAACACGGTTCAAATAACCCAAGCAGACCCTTTTGATTTGATGAGTGTATTGTTAAGTGAATTATTAATCGATACCAGCGCACTTGCCAAAGCCCAAGGTATCCCTTTTACCGGTGGTGCTGCAGGATTATTTGGTTATGATTTAGGTCGTTCGATAGAGTCCGTGCCTTCAACAGCGATAGGTGACATTAGGATAGAAGACCTGTGCATAGGCATTTACCCTTGGGCCATAATTACTGATCATCAATTACAAACAAGCTATTTAGTAAGCCAACTTGATGAGCTTCGCACTCAAACCTTAGCGACACATATTACCCAAGCAAAGCCTTGTTTGAATGGCACCTTTAGCCTTAAAAATGATTTCATTTCTAACATGACAAAAGCACAATATGCAGATAAATTTGCCCGTGTGATCGACTATATTCATGCTGGAGATTGCTATCAAGTTTGTTTAGCTCAGCGCTTTAAGGCGTCCTACAATGGCGATCCTTGGCAGGCTTATAAACAACTTAGGCTGGCTTCCCCGACACCCTTTAGCGCCTACATGGAAACAAAAGAAGGCGCTATATTAAGCTTATCCCCCGAACGCTTTCTACAAGTAGATCAGGGTCAAGTGGAAACTAAGCCTATTAAAGGCACTCGTCCAAGGGGTGCAACGGATGAGCAAGACCAACTCTTGCGTGAACAACTATTAGCAAGCCCCAAAGATCGTTCTGAGAACCTCATGATTGTTGATTTGCTTCGCAACGACCTAAGCAAGCATTGCCTATCATTTTCCGTGAAGGTTCCTAAATTATTTGCCATTGAAACCTATAGCAACGTGCACCACCTAGTGACCAAGGTTACGGGAAAAATTGCATCGAGTGAAGATATATTACCCTTGTTAAAAGGCGCATTTCCTGGTGGGTCAATTACCGGCGCACCTAAACTAAGAGCAATGGAAATTATTGAAGAGTTAGAACCACATCGCCGCAATGCTTATACTGGTTCCATCGGCTACATCAGCACCAACGGCCGCATGGATACAAACATTTGTATCCGTACCTTAGTGACGAATGCGAAAGGTGATGGTGGCGGGCATATTTATTGTTGGGCAGGTGGTGGATTAGTCGCTGATTCACAATGTGATGCTGAATACCAAGAAACCTTTGATAAGGTCAACAACCTCCTTGACAGCTTACGTCAACTTACCTGATCGGCAGATTCTTGCGCTCAAATAATGCATCCATTTCTTGTTGGCTACGACATTCTTGAGCTTGATCTATTTTGCTTCTAGTGAGATTAGGCGCAAAGGTTTCGATAAAATCGTACATATACCCCCTTAAAAACGTCCCTTTTCTGAAACCAATATTGGTGGTGCTATAGGCGAATAAATGGCTTGCATCCAAAGCGACTAAGTCACTATCTAGATCCGCCTCATACGCCATAGTGGCAATAATACCGACTCCCAAGCCCAGCCTAACGTAGGCTTTAATGACATCAGAATCAACTGCGGTAAATACAACTTTTGGCTCTAACCTAGCGTTCTTAAAGGCGTCATCGAGCTTTGACCTCCCAGTAAAGCCAAATACATAGGTCACAATAGGATGCCTAGCCAACTCTTCAAGAGTCAGCTTTTCTACTTTAGCTAAAGGATGGGTTTTGGGCACAACAACACATCGATTCCAGTGATAGCATGGCATCATTAATAAATCACTAAACTGTTCAATGGCTTCTGTGGCAATCGCAAAATCAACTTCGCCATCTGATGCTAGGCTAGAAATTTGTTTAGGTGTGCCCTGCTGCATGTGTAAAGAAACGTCAGGATATTTGCCAATAAAATTATTGATAACTTTAGGTAAAGCATAACGTGCTTGGGTGTGAGTTGTGGCAATAGACAGCGACCCTTTAGTTTCATCGGTATACTCTTGAGCCTTGCGCTTAATACCGTCAACTTTCAAAAGTACGTCGTAAGCCGACTCTAAAATGGACTTACCAGCAGGCGTCACATGGGTCAGGTGTTTACCACTTCGAGCAAATATTTCCACACCTAATTCGTCTTCCAATAAACGGATCTGCTTACTAATGCCAGGCTGAGAAGTAAATAGACTCTGGGCCGTAGCGGAAACGTTGAGGTTATGCTTTTCTACTTCGCAAATGTACTTTAGCTGTTGTAACTTCATAAACTTGGTTTGTCCTAAACAACGGTCTTTAAATAATACCATATATAACCAAAAAGCATATAGGTATAATTATAGGCTGTTTACTTGCTCCACCAAGTTAACCAAATCATCGATGGCGGGCACGCCGATCACAGTTTCTGAAAATAGCTCACCTTGACCAGTATAAAAGACCAATGCTGGTGGACCCACCAAACGTAAAGATTGCATCAATTTTTGAGCATGATCAGTGTTTAGTGTTACGTCTACTTTAACCACTTTGAAATCTACTAAAGCACGCTTGACACGCTGATCTGTAAAGACAAAGGTATCCAGCTCTTTACACGAAATACACCAATCAGCATAGAAATCTAGCATTACAGGTTGCTTATCTACCAAAGCTTGAGCCAGTATTGGCGCGACAGCTTCAGGTAGCACTTTGGTTACGACTAGTGTTGAACTGGCTTGCTGGGCACTGGCTGCTTCAGTGGCCACATGCCCGCTAACAAGACTACCCAAGGGTTTCAATAGTGATCCTGTCCCTGCCAATTGCCCAATGCCCAGCACAATGCCATAAAGACCAAGAAACATAGCCAGTGTGTAGCTAATCACCGTAGCAGAAAGTGATTCTAAATTGGGTTTCCAGCGGTGATTTAACGCTAAAATTAGAGCAAGGCTTGTGGTAATGATAGCGATAAATAACAAGGTTAGCTCAGGCCAGACTCGATCAGTCATCCACACGGCCATCAATAACATTAAGAATCCAAAGCCAACTTTAATGCGATGCATCCAAGGGCCTGTTTTAGGAACCCATTTACTGGCTGATGTGCCAACTAAAAGTAACGGCACTCCCATACCTAAACCCATGATAAACAAAGCCAAGCCGCCCGTTGTTGCGTCGCCAGTTTGCGCAATAAACAATAACGCACCTGCTAATGGAGCAGCCACACAAGGGCCCACCACCAGGGCAGATAACATACCCATCAAAGCAACCCCAGTCGTTTGGCCACCAAGCTGGTTGTTACTGATGGTATTGATTCTGTTTTGGATCGCTTGTGGCATTTGCACATTAACCCATCCAAACATGGCCGCGGCAAATAACACAAACAATAATGCGGTGACGCCGATGACTGCCGGGTGTTGTAAGGCAATTTGAACATTTGATCCACTCAGGCCAGCCACGACACCCGCCAAGCTGTATGTGGCTGCCATAGCAACCACATACACTAAAGACAATAAAAAACTCTTGGCTGGCCCAGGTTTGGGGTTAAGACCTACAATAATACTTGATAAAATAGGCACCATAGGTAATACACAGGGGGTAAATGCTAAGGCTAGTCCGGCTAAGAAAAAAATCACTAATAAGGTTGCCAAGCTAGAGTTTTCAAGATTTTTTATGAACCAATTTGCGTTTGTGCTGGTCGTTTTAGACCAGTCTGTATTTTTAGGATTGTTTGGTAAAGTGCTGGGCGTGACTACAAAGTCTGCAAGCGCCATGGTTTTAGTTTGGGGAGGATAACAAACACCACCGCTCCAGCAGCCTTGATAATGCAGAGTAAGGTGGGTCGCATTAGTGGCTTCACTAGGCAAAGTCCCAGTGATATGCAATTGTTTATAATATACATTTGTGGTGCCAAATGTAGGGTCTTCTTTTAATACGGCTTGAGGTAATGCAAGGTTATTTAGAGGCTGGCCATTAGATGTGGTGAAGACAAGCTTGTCTTGGTATAGATAATAATTATCAGCAATATTCCAAACCAGGTCTATTTGGTCATTATTTTGTTCCATTGAAACCGCAAAAGCTTGCTCTGCTGCAATTGGATGTTTTACTGTGCCAAACAATGTTGCCTGTGCCTGCACAGATAATAACGCCCCAAAGCATAAGGCTAGCATCTGCATAATGAAGGCTGAGTGATGGTTTATACCCAGTTTTTGCATGATTTTTTCTCAAAAGCTCGAATTATATGAGTTTCATTTGTTTGTAGACCTTTTTTTGTGTTAAAAAGGACGGCGCAATTATATCGTTTACAGCTTGCCATAAGCCAATTTTTTACCATTAATACTTTTAGTTATTTTATAGAGACCCATTATGACCGATCGTCGCATCGAAGACCTAAATATCGCCAATCAACAAGTGCTTACCTCGCCTGAAGATTTAAAGACTCAATTACCAACTACAAGTATGATCGCAGATGGTGTGATGCAGGCTCGTCAAACAATCAAAAATATCCTAGATGGTAAAGATCACCGTTTATTTGTAGTCATTGGTCCCTGCTCTATTCATGACACAGAAGCAGCATTAGATTATGGCCGTCGTTTGGCCCTTCTAGCAGATGAATTAAAAGATACGCTTTATATTGTTATGAGAGTTTACTTTGAAAAGCCCCGTACCACCGTGGGTTGGAAAGGTTTAATCAATGATCCTCATCTAGATGGCACCTTTGATATTGAAACAGGGTTACATATTGGCCGCAAACTGATGTTAGATCTTTCTGCTATGGGCTTGCCCCTAGCTACCGAAGCGCTAGATCCAATTTCACCGCAGTATCAATCTGATTTATGGAGTTGGGCAGCGATTGGCGCTCGTACTACCGAATCACAAACCCACCGCGAAATGTCTTCTGGTTTATCTTGCCCTGTAGGCTTTAAAAACGGCACTGACGGTGGTTTAACGGTTGCTTTTAATGCACTGGAGTCTATGGCATCTTCACACTCTTTCTTAGGCATCAACCCCCATGGCCAAGTGTCCATCACCCGCACAACCGGCAATCGTTATGGACATGTGGTATTAAGAGGCGGCGGTGGAAAACCTAACTACGATGCAGCTAATATTGCTTTATGTGAGAAAGCCCTTGATAAAGATGGCTTATCTGGCAAAATCATGGTCGATTGCAGCCATGCCAACTCTAACAAAGACCCAGCCAACCAGACGTTAGTGATGGAAGATATTACGCAACAAATCAATGAAGGCAATGACTCGATTGTTGGCTTGATGATTGAAAGTAATATCAACTGGGGTAATCAATCTATTCCTAACAACTTGTCAGATTTACAATATGGTGTTTCGGTTACTGATGCTTGTATCGATTGGGATACCACCCAAACGAGCATGCGTGAAATGGCTGCTCAGTTAAAACAGAAGTTGCCTAAACGTTCGCGTTTAAGTTGATTGGGCACTCGTTCCAAAATAAAAAAAACCAGCACAGATAGCTGGTTTTTTATTTGAGAGAAGCCAAACACCTACATATAGGCGTTTTCAGTATTAGAATGATCCGTCACGTCCCTGACTGAATGGATGCCTGGAATACGCTCTTTTAACGTTTTCTCAACCCCTTCTTGGAGCGTCAAAGAAACAGAGCT
>JAIBDW010000021.1 GCA_024686035.1 Oceanospirillaceae bacterium | reverse complement strand
TAAAGACCTAGTTGCTCATTGTAAACTGGTAAAAGTGGGCCGTACTTTAGTGATGGGTGAAGCCATGCTTTATTCAAAGGGTGATGACCGTCCCATTGCCCAGGTCATGGGCACTTACGCCATTCCTCAGTCTACGCCCAGTGCCTAAGTTTTTCTGATTAATCACGGCTTTGTCGCTTTGGTTGCTAGGCTTAGTTGAATTAATGCTTTTCTAGGCTGCTAGAAGCTTGTTGCTGGCTTATTAGCGTTACCAGTATAAGAATGTTCGAATGCACAAAGAAAGGGCGCAGGCAGCGTTTTACGGATTTTGGCGTGGGTGTAACTTCAGAAAAGCTGGGTGCGCAAAAAACTTGAGTGCCACAATCAGTGGATCACTTGAGTATTTAGGTTTTGGTATTTTTACAAACAGGAAGAGGAATGGCTGGGATAGCTGGATTCGAACCAGCGCATGACGAGATCAAAACCCGTTGCCTTACCGCTTGGCGATATCCCAGTAATGTCTTACATATTGATCAAAATGGTGGCTATGACTAGATTCGAACTAGTGACCCCATCATTATGAGTGATGTGCTCTAACCAACTGAGCTACATAGCCATTTTGACCGTTTTCAAGCACAGTGGCTGCACTTGAGGACGCGAATTATTCCTTGTTTTGGGGGTGCTGTCAACACCCAAAAACAAAGCTTTTACACATTAAATCGGAAGTGCACTACATCGCCGTCTTTTACACGGTACTCTTTGCCTTCCAAGCGCCACTTTCCAGCTTCTTTGGCACCTTGTTCGCCGTTGCCAGCAATATAGTCTTCATAACCAACAACTTCTGCACGGATGAAGCCTTTTTCAAAGTCTGTATGTATCACGCCTGCTGCTTGAGGTGCAGTCGCATTTTGCTTTACTGTCCAAGCACGTACTTCTTTGACACCTGCAGTAAAGTAGGTCTGAAGGTTAAGAAGTTGGTAACCTGCGCGAATTACACGATCCAAGCCTGGCTCGCTCATGCCAATATCGGATAAAAATTCACGTTTATCTTCATCATCAAGCTCACTGATTTCAGCTTCAATTTGGTTACAAACAGCAACCACTTGAGCACCCTCAGTGTTTGCATAAGCTTTCACAGCGTCTAAGTGGGGATTGTTCTCAAAACCATCATCGGCAACGTTGGCAATGTACATGGTGGGCTTGGTTGTAAGCAGGTGAAAGCTTTTCACCATAACCCGCTCATCTTCATTTAAATCCAGTGAGCGCACAGCAATGCCTTCACTTAGTGGGCCTTCTAGTTTTTCTAAAAGCGCCATAATAGTTTGGGCTTCTTTATCGCCAGTGCGAGCGACACGATGCACACGAGATTTTTGCTTTTCTACTGAATCTAAATCGGCTAATGCCAGCTCCATATTGATGATGCCAATATCATCTATTGGATCAATGCGGTTGGATACGTGAATGACGTTTTCATCTTCAAAACAGCGCACCACGTGTGCAATGGCATCTGTTTCACGGATGTTAGCTAAAAACTTGTTACCTAATCCTTCACCTTTAGAGGCGCCTTCTACTAAACCTGCAATATCCACAAATTCCATAGTGGTGGGCATCACGCGCTCTGGATCAACAATAGCGGCTAAGGCATCTAAGCGAGGGTCTGGCATGGCGACTACGCCAGCGTTTGGCTCTATCGTACAAAATGGAAAATTTTCTGCGCTAATGCCAGATTTGGTAAGGGCGTTAAATAACGTAGATTTGCCAACGTTAGGTAGGCCTACAATGCCGCAATTGAATCCCATGGGATACCTCTAGTAATAAATTAGTTAGACCGCTTTTTAGCTTGTGTGCAGGTCGTTCATGGCTTTTTGCCATTGCCCAGACATAACCTGTGGAATCGCTTTTATGGCTTTATCCATTGAATGCTGGGTGCTGATGCGCTCCTCAAGAGGCGCTTTCTTTAATACGTAACTAGCCACTAGTTTGGCGTTGCCAGGATGGCCAATACCTAAACGTAGGCGGTAAAAGTTTTTATCACCGCTAAGCTTGCTAATGATATCTCGCAAACCATTATGCCCCCCGTGACCACCGCCTAATTTGAGGCGGGCAGTGCCAGGTGGTAAATCTAGCTCATCATGGGCAACAAGAATATTTTGTGTGTCAATCTTGTAAAAGCTACACAGCGCTTGTACAGCTTGACCACTTAAATTCATGAATGTATTTGGAACCAATAAGTGCAGCTTTTGCCCATTCACAAAGCCTTGGCCATAGTCACCGAAAAAACGTTTCTCTGGGGCTAGGCTAATCCCTTCTTGTTTGGCCAATTGAAAAAGCCAGTCCTGACCTGCATTGTGACGAGTGTGCTCATATTTAGTGCCAGGGTTTCCCAGGCCCACAATGAGTTTAATCTTGACCTCAGGTGTAGCATCAGACATGGCAGGGCTCCAAATAAAAACGCCTTTGTTAAGTGAATAACAAAGGCGCTTATACAGCAACAATTAAGTAGTGCGAGTATTAGGCGCCTTTAGAGCCTGTAATAGTTGCAATGGCTTGGTTGTGATCGTTGCCTAAGCGCAATGCGCGAATGCTAACGCCTTTTGGCAATACGATGTCTGCAAGGTGAACGATGCCGCCTACAGGCACGTCTTGCATGTCTACCGTTAGACACTCTGGCAAGTTTGCTGCCAAGCAAGTAATCTCAACTTCACTTTTAGCATGAGAAACCTTGCCGCCTTGGATCTTAATCGCAGGAGCAGTGGCTTCATTTACAAACCTTAAAGGAACTAAGATATTGATTAGGTTTGACTTAGTTACGCGCAAGAAATCAACGTGCTGGATTTCATTTTTGGCTGGATGGCGCTGAATATCTTTAACGATTACAGGCTCTTCTTTGCCACCAATGTTTAGGGTGATTACAGAGCTGTAAAAACCTTCTGTTTCAGAAGCTTTCCAAAGGTCTTTATGAACCAAAGTAACCGATTGAGGCTTACGGTTTTTTGCACCACCAAAAACGATAGCAGGTGTACCGCCAGTTAGACGACGTAGGCGGCGGCTCGCACCTTTCCCCAAGTCATCACGGGCTTCAGCATTTAGAGAGATAGACATTTGTCTTTCCTTATTTATTGTCCAGGGCACTTGCGACCGGTGCACTATAGGACGGTTAAAATGGCCTTATTAAAGGCCGATAATATCAGCGCGTTAGTTAGGACCTATTGTTAGGTACGAAACATCGCGCTAATGGATTCTTCGTTGCAAACTCTGCGCACAGACTCTGCTAATAAATCAGCCATGGTTAGTTGGCGAATTTTGCTACAGGCGTTGCTCGCCTCAGACAGCGGTATAGTGTCAGTGACGACTAATTCATCCAGTGATGAGTTAGTGATATTGTCAACGGCAGCGCCAGATAATACAGGATGGGTTGCATAAGCGACAACGCGTTTGGCGCCATTGGCCTTCAATGCATCGGCTGCTTTACACAAGGTGCCTGCTGTGTCGCACATGTCATCAACTAAGATACAGGTACGATCAGTAACATCACCGATAATATGCATTACTTGAGATTCATTGGCTTTTTCACGACGTTTGTCGATGATTGCCAAGTCTGTGTTGAGCTGTTTCGCAACAGCGCGAGCGCGCACTACGCCGCCGACATCTGGTGATACTACCAGAGGGTTGTCATAATCTTGTTTGGTAATTTCATCCAACAAAACAGGAGAACCAAAGACGTTATCAACTGGAATGTCAAAAAAGCCTTGAATTTGTTCAGCATGTAAATCGACAGTCAGCACTCGATCAATGCCAGAACGAGCCATCATATTGGCTACCACGCGTGCGCTAATTGGCACGCGAGCAGAACGTGGGCGACGATCTTGGCGTGCATATCCAAAGTAAGGCACTACGGCCGTTACTCGTGCAGCAGAAGCTCGACGCATGGCGTCAGCCAATAAAATAAGTTCCATTAAATTACTGTTGGTCGGTGCACAAGTAGGCTGGATAATAAATACATCCTTACCACGTACATCTTCTAGCAATTCAATGGCACATTCGCCATCGCTAAAGGTGGACACCTTAGCTTCACCAAGAGGGACGCCTAAACGATCTACAACCATTTGGGCTAATGCTGGATGAGCACTGCCGGTAAAAACTTTTAGTTTTGACACCTTGGGGGCACCTATGCTTTTTATGGATATTAAGACGTAAACAAATGCTTACGAATTGGAATATGGCTGGGATAGCTGGATTCGAACCAGCGCATGACGAGATCAAAACCCGTTGCCTTACCGCTTGGCGATATCCCATAAATTTCACGCGCACATTTTCGCGGAATTGCCTACTAATGTCAACATAATTTGTTGCTTTGCTGTGGGTTTGGCGCAACATGAGAGCTAGGGTTAAGGCGTTAGCCGTCGCCTAAGTTTGGTCTAGGAAAAGGGGACAGATTGCTCCAGCTTTTAAGTACTAAAATAAGACGAACGTCATTGCCAATAATCTCGATCTTTTTGGGCATCGTCAAACTGGTTAAGGTGTTTTCTTGGATGGACGTTGGGACGGCAATGTTATTATAGGAGTGAAACGTCACGTGCCAGCCCGCCTGTTCAATAACGCGAGCATTACCTTGCGAATTGAGGCTTATTTTTGCCACATCATTAGGCTTTGGAATGCCTCTAACCCAGTAGCGTAATTCATGCATCGGGAATGGCCAGCCAAACTCTTGCTCAAATAAGTTTTCAACTGTGTTGGAGGCTACTTGGTTTTTATTGCTAGTGGCAATGACCAAATCTGGTTGGCCCTCTATACGCAGTTGTCCGCTGCCTAGGGGGCCATTAATTAATAAATCAAATTCATCGCCTCTTTGACGCCACGTCATGAGACCTGAGTTATTTTTATTATCAACATAAGCTGCTATTTTACCCTCAACATCCCACTGTACCAGCTGTTCTAATTGCTGTTGCTTGTATGAAAAAGGCGAATATACGTTGGTTTTTTCAATGGGTTGGTGGCTTTGTGAAACAATGCTGCTGCAAGCTGTGATGCCAAGGCTAGTAAGGCCTAAGAGTGTGATCCGAATGAGGCTTTTACAGCCTCTAATCCTTTTGGAATTCATTTTGTGCATCCAAGATGGCTTGTTTAATAAGTGCATTATCAGGCTCTTGTTCAAGGGCTAGGTTCCATGTATCAAAAGCCCCCTGAGTGTCTCCAAGAGCCCATTTCACAACACCTACATGAGCGGCTATTTCTGCTATAGGCAGTATATCATAGGCTTGGGTGAGTAATTTTAGGGATTGCCTCAAGTGTCCTAAACGATACTTCACCCAGCCTAGGCTATCCATAATGGCGGGATTGTTGGGGTCCAGAGTAAGTGCTTTGAGAATCAATGTCTGGCCTTGACTAAGCTTTATATTGCGTTCTGCATAGGAATAGCCCAGGGCATTAAGGGCATTAATGTGATTTGGCTCTATATCAATGATGCGCAGTAACATTTGTTCAGTGATATCAAATTGATGTAATGATTCTGCAAATAGAGCGTAAGCGTATAATAATGAAATGTCATTTGGGTGGGTGTGTAATGCGTTTTGGTATGTCTGCGTAACCGCATTAATGTCTTCTTTTTCTTGCAGATAATGTGCTTCTAAAGCAAAAATATAGGGGCTTAAATCTTGGTTTTGATCGCGCAGTTGGTGAAAATACGAAACCCGTTGGGTCTGGATAGGGGCCTCTAGTTCAACCAACAAGCTCAGGGCGTTGAGTCGATCAGAGCCTTTGCTCACTTGGCGTAAAAGCTTGATGGCTTGCTTTGGCCTTTGTTCACGAAGATTGCTTAGGGCCATGTAATAAAATGCACTGTGCTGATTTGGATCAAGCGCTATGGCTTTGTTTAAATGAGTTAGCGTGGCCAAGTGGTCATTGTTTTCATAGGCCAAAAGACCTGCAGAGTATTGGTTGTAAAAATGATTGGGTTGGCGCCTTGTTAGCTCTTTAAAATGTGCATATGCCAAAACATGCTGTCCCAAAAGTGTGAGGGCTTGAGCATGCTGATTAATTAATAGGCTTGGTGCCAGCTTAAGTGGTTTGGTGTATTGGGCCAAGTATCGATCTGCGGTGCTTAAATCATTACTTTTAATTAATAAATCCCCATAAAAAAACTGCGCCTCAAGGTATCTTTCATCTAATGACAGTGATGTTTTTATATGCGCAATAGCCGCATCAGTATGGCCTAGTTCTCTGGCTAAAATCGCCAATGCGTAATGAATTTTTGGGTGGTGCGGGTAGGTGTCTAGCCATAACAGGAAGTAATTTTGTAACTCTTTTTGAACAGTATCATTGGTATTAGTGAGATTGGTGCTTAGGTTTGCAACTCGAACCAACCCTTCTCCACCGCCACGCTGAAGCTCTTGCTCTAAGGCATTGATGCTTTTTTTAATTTGTTGATTAAAGAGGTGTGCTTCAGCCATGTATTGCCAAGGTAGTGGGTCTTGGGGTGCAAGTTGGCTCCATAAAAAGCCAGCTTGGATGAGCAGCTTTGGTGTTTGGGAAAGCTGCGCTGAATATGTGGCGCGTATGGCCGTACTTAGGTCTTGGGTTGATTTAGCCGCTTCAATGAGCTGTGCGGTTGAGGTTTGATAATGGCCTCGTTGCAATGAGAACTCACTTATTAAAAGCTTAGATAGCTGTGCACTGGTAAGATTGTGGTCAGTTTTTGCAGCGTCTTGGGCGGCTGTCGTTATTATTTTATGGTTGGTGTTGCTGCTGCAGCTTATGACTATGCAACAGATAGTCGCTAAGCCTATAAGGCGCACACTCCAGTGGGTGTTAAAGAACAAGTAAAGCGATGAAAGTGCCGACAAAATGAAGCTTCTTTGCTAATGCAGTAATAAACCAGTGTATCAAATGGGCGTCTTTAAACAATACTCGCCCCACGACAAAACGATAAAAATTATAGGGCATACTGGTTATTGCCTAAGTTCTACCGCATCCGCTGTGAGTTATGCGCTTTGTTTGCTATGGAGGTGGTTAAGTTTCGGGTATAATAGTTTTTTTTAGCGTTTCTTAACTGTTTGGCATCCGCAAACCATCATGACTTTGTTTGTATTCGGCATTAACCACACCACAGCCTCTGTTGATATGCGTGAAAAGCTTGCCTTTGCGCCAGAAATCACTGCGTCTGCTTTGCAGCAGTTAGTTAGCCAAACATTGGTGTCAGAGGCGGCTATTTTATCCACCTGCAACCGTACAGAGATTTATGGCAGGCTGGTGCCGGCACCAGAACAAAGTGGCGCACAAGATACGCAAGCAAACCTTGAAGCTTTACATGTGGTTGCCCAATGGTTATCTGACTTTCACCATGTGCCCTTAGATCAAGTAAAGCACCACAGCTACGTCCAGCAAGATGATCAAGCTGTTAAGCACATGATGCGCGTAGCAAGTGGCCTAGATTCTATGGTCTTGGGTGAGCCGCAAATTCTTGGCCAGTTAAAATCTAGCTTTTCTGTAGCCAGGCAAGAAAAAACCGCCACCAGTCACTTAATACGTATGTTTCAAAGTGCCTTTAATATGGCTAAATACGTGCGTACTCATACGGCCATTGGCGAAAACCCTGTATCGGTCGCCTTTGCTGCAGTCGCAATGTCGCGGCAAATTTTTGCAAATTTACAGGACCAAACTGCATTGCTCATTGGCGCAGGCGAAACCATAGAATTAGTGGCTCGCCATTTACATGATGCTGGGCTAAAGAAAATTATTGTGGCTAATCGTACTTTAGCTAGGGCGCAAGAGTTGGCCCACCAGTTCAATGCACAAGCCATTTTGCTATCCGATATCCCTGATCACCTGGCTGCTGCTGACATTGTCATTTCTTCCACGGCCAGTCAGTTACCTATATTGGGTAAAGGGGCGGTAGAACTTGCACTTAAAGAGCGTAAGCATAAGTTGATGTTTATGGTGGATATCGCAGTGCCACGCGATATCGAAGCACAAGTAGCCCAGCTTGATGATGTGTACCTATATACAGTGGATGATTTGAAAGACGTCATTGACCAAGGCATGCGTTCTCGGCAAGAGGCTGCAAAAGCTGCCGAGGTGATGATAGAAGATGGCTTGCTAGCGTATCTAGAATCAGAGCGCGCACTAGATGCAGTGGATAGTATTCGCGATTACCGCCAGCGCATGGAAGCTATAAGAGACGAAGAACTAGAACGTGCGATCGCACTGTTAGCTAAAGGCGGGGAAGTAGAGGTGGTTATGCAGCGCCTTGCTAGATCCCTCACCAATAAAATGATGCATGCACCGACGGTGCAATTAAAAAAAGCCAGTGCCTTAGGCGACGATGACAGTCTAGCCTTATTGCAAACCATGTTTGATTTGAATAAAACCTTATGAAAGCCTCAATACTTAGTAAATTAGAACGCCTACAAGATCGCTACGAAGAACTAGAAGCCCTATTGGGTGTAGCGGAAGTGATCATGGATCAAGATAAATTTAGGGCTTATTCCAAAGAATATGCGGAGCTTGAAGACGTGGTTAATAACTACGCCCAATATGTTCAGCTACAAGCTGACATGGAAGAAGCCAAGCTGATGTTAGCCGAAGATGACGCTGAAATGAAAGCCATGGCTGAAGAGGAAATTCAAGATGGCAAAAAGCGTCAAGCAGAATTAGAATTGGACCTGCAAAAACTTCTGCTGCCAAAAGACCCAAATGATACCCACAACACCTTCGTAGAGGTTCGTGCGGGCACAGGTGGAGATGAAGCGGCTATATTTGCCGGAGATCTTTATCGTATGTACACACGGTACGCTGAAAATATGGGCTGGAAAGTCGAAATTATCAGTCAAAACGCCGGTGAACACGGGGGTTATCGTGAAATCATCTTACGCATGGTAGGCAATGATGTGTATTCACGCCTTAAATTCGAATCAGGTGCTCATCGTGTTCAGCGGGTGCCAGAAACAGAATCTCAAGGGCGTATACATACATCTGCCTGCACCGTAGCTGTCATGCCAGAAGTGGATTCGGTCGATGAGGTAGACATCAATAAGGGCGACTTGCGTATTGATACCTTTAGAGCCTCTGGTGCTGGTGGTCAACACGTTAATAAAACAGACTCAGCCATCCGTATTACTCACCTGCCTACAGGCACCGTTGTAGAATGCCAGGATGAAAGATCTCAGCATAAGAACAAAGCTCGTGCCATGTCACTTTTGGCCTCTAGGCTACTATCTAGTGCACAAGAAGTGGTTGCTGCAGAGCAAGCCGATGCCCGCAAGAGCTTGGTAGGTAGTGGCGACCAATCAGAGAGAATTCGCACTTATAACTATCCTCAAGGCCGAGTCACAGACCACCGTATCAACCTCACCTTGTATAAATTGGGTGATATTATGGAAGGTGATGTGAACTGTATTATTGAGCCATTGAGCAATGAACATCAGGCCAACCTATTGGCCTTGCTAGCAGAAAATGAAGGCTAGTTCGAAAGACATGTCTAATTTTGGCCCTCACTATACGCGTCAACACGCATTAGACTGGGCCAAGTCAACCTTCAGTAAAGCCACACAGCCCACACCAAGCCCTGATTTAGATGCTCAGTTGCTCTTGTGTAAGGTGCTAAATGTGACTAATGCAAGCCTGTATGCTTGGCCAGAAAAATTGCTAACTATTGAGCAATGGCAAGCCTTTGAAGCCTTAGTGCAGGAACGATTTTTAGGCAAGCCTGTGGCTCACTTGCTGGGTTCGCAAGGGTTTTGGAGTCTAGACTTGCAAGTGGACTCATCTACTTTGATTCCTCGCCCAGAAACCGAAGTGTTGGTTGAGCTAGTGCTTGAGTTAAACTTACCACGTTGCGCTAGGGTAGTGGATCTAGGTACTGGCAGTGGTGCCATAGCACTGGCTTTGGCCTGTGAAAAGCCTCATTGGCATATAGTGGGTGTGGATCAATCATTAGCGGCTGTGAATCTAGCTAAAGCTAACGGGCTCAGCTTAAGCCTAGGGCACGTTCAATTTGCCCAAAATGACTGGGCCTGCGGATGGGTAAAAGACGCCGCTAAACCTGTGCATTGTATTGTGAGTAACCCACCTTATATAGATGCTCAAGATCCTCATTTAAATCAAGGTGATGTGCGTTATGAGCCCTTATCTGCCCTAGTGGCGGATAATCATGGCATGGCCGACATTGAGGTCATTGCCCAGCAAGCTACACAATTGTTGGAGCTAGGCGGTTGGTTGGCCTTTGAACATGGTTATGATCAGGGTGAAAAAGTGGCTAGGTTGTTGATTCATCTAGGGTTTAATGATGTCATCACGCATAGAGATTATAATGGACAAGACCGAGTGACTATGGGTCAGTGGTTAGTTAGTGAAGGAGCTAAACCATGAACGATGATCAGCTACAGCGTTACAGTAGGCAAATAATGCTGCCACAATTTGACTACCAAGGGCAGCAAAAATTATTAAACGCAAGGGTGCTGGTTATTGGTCTAGGTGGGTTGGGCAGCCCTGTGGCATTGTATTTGGCCTGTGCAGGTGTGGGCACTTTGGTGTTGGTTGATGATGATGTGGTCGATCAATCTAATTTGCAGCGTCAGATCATTCATAGCGAAGCTGATATTGGTATCAGTAAAGTGGTGTCAGCCAAGCAAAGTATTGCTGCACTTAATGGTGATGTTTTGGTGGTTGCGATCAATGATCGGCTTGAAGCTAGTGCGCTGGTAGAAGAGGTATCAAAGGCTGATATTGTGCTGGATTGTTGTGACAATTTAGCGACACGTTTAGCGGTTAACGAAGCCTGTTTTGAAACCAAAACACCGCTTGTTTCTGGTGCGGCGATTCGCATGGAAGGGCAAGTGACCGTGGTGGATCCTCGCCAACATAATACACCGTGTTATCACTGTTTAACGCAGCTCACAGGAGACCAGCAAGGAAGCTGTGCAACCAACGGTGTCATGGCACCGTTGGTTGGCATTATCGGAGCAATCCAAGCGATGGAAGCCATAAAGGTGCTTTCTCACTTTGGAGAACCATTGGTGGGTAAGCTGTTGTTATTGGAAGCAAAAACGATGCGCTGGCAAACTTTTGACTTACCAAAAGACATGAATTGTGTCACTTGTGGTAAAAATTAATCAAATCTCGTTTTTTTTATGTTTTTTTAGTGTTTTTTAAGTTTGTACAGCGCTAGGTGCTTGACTCTAAATCTCAATGGTTTAATATACGCGCTCTCTGCGGAGGGGTGGCAGAGTGGTCGAATGCAACGGTCTTGAAAACCGTCGTGGGTTTGTAGCCCACCGAGAGTTCGAATCTCTCCTCCTCCGCCACTTCATTTTTGCAGGTGTGGTTTTTTTTGATCACATTTGAGTAGTAGCGTAATAGGTTTTTATATTGCGTATTAAGGGGCACACACTACCAAGCCCCGTAGAGAATTTGGGTCGTTAGCTCAGTTGGTAGAGCAGTTGGCTTTTAACCAATTGGTCGGGCGTTCGAGCCGCCCACGACCCACCATATTACACC
The DNA here is from genome assembly GCA_024686035.1 of Oceanospirillaceae bacterium. Lineage (GTDB taxonomy): Bacteria > Pseudomonadota > Gammaproteobacteria > Pseudomonadales > Balneatricaceae > Njordibacter. Next base: position 15,956 of record JAIBDW010000021.1, on the reverse strand, counting down.
GTATCAACCGGTTAATGTTGGTCAGCTTATTAGCGCAGTGCAATAGGTTGTGTAGTCATAAAACTTAAACTATTAAAGTTTATTTTTTATTAAAAAGTAAGGGGCGCAATCTACCAAGCCCCGTAGAGAATTTGGGTCGTTAGCTCAGTTGGTAGAGCAGTTGGCTTTTAACCAATTGGTCGGGCGTTCGAGCCGCCCACGACCCACCATCATGAGAAACAGCCCTCGTTAGGTCACTAGCGGGGGCTTTTTTGTGGCTAAAATTAATCCACGATGTTGAAACACCCAAGGCTTAACTGCTTTGTCAGTCTCATCAGCATCATGGATGTGTAAGGTGTGAGCGCGTTCATAGACCAACACCATGTTAGGCCAAGAGTCTGCAGTCGTTTGTTCAATGAGTGTTTGATAGTTTATTGGGTTAGGGTGACTGTAGTGATTCGGACCGCCGATCCAGTGCCACTTGGGTAAAATAATAAACCCTCGTTCTAGTCCATCAATGGGTTTAATTTGCTCAAGTTCATGATGTTCAAGCCAAAATCCTCTTTGATGATTTGGGTTAATGCCAACGTGATTGACTAGCGTAGATTGCCAATTTTCATAGGCATAGAAGAGCATGCCCGTTAACAGCAGCTGACGGCGACTTGGCAAAGGGAGGTGCTGGTGCGCTAAGAAATCCAATACCGACTCAGTGCGGCTTAATGGGAGCTGATGTTGGCACAATCTATCCCACTTCAGGTCTAAACGGTCGCGACCTGCCGGGCCAACAAAATCTTCCAGCTTAGTGCCAGCCTTATTGAGTAAATAAAACTTTATTGAAAGCTCTAAGTGCACAATCTCACGCTCACTATTTTCATAAATAAGATCGAGCTCACCAAGGGTCCGTTCAGGTGTTTGAATGACTAAGTTTCTGGCAATAATGTTGTTATCTTTTGATGCGTTAAATAACTGTTCCACGCAATCTTCAAAATGCTTGCCTAAACGATAAGCCGGCTGTGCAGGGTAAGTGGTTAAACAGGTACGGGCTGTGTTGGACTCCACAGTAATATGTTGGGGCACAAATAAGCTCACAGTTGGCAAGGCCAACATAAGCGGTTGGCTTTGTCGTAGCCAATCTAAGTCAATCTGGATATCAACTTCAATAGGATTGCCGGTTTCATGGTTGTATTGATCTTGTTGGCCCACAATAGACACCCTAACTTACCCTTTGATAAGAGAGTATAATGGCACAGATGAACGCGACACAACTACAATCCTATTATGATCAAACACCTAGCGCCAGAAGAATGGCTTTAGTGAGTGTTGGGTTGGTAATGATGGTATGTTCTTTAGCTCTTTCTGCAGTCAATATCGCCATTCCACATATCGCCTTTGATCTTCAAGCTAGCGCCATTGCTGTGAGCTGGATTCCGGTGGCTATGTTATGGGGCAATGTGGTTTTCTTATTGCCAATAGGCCGCCTTGCAGACATCGTGGGGCGCAAACGCATGTTTGTCACGGGTATACTGTTATTTATACTGTCTTCTTTGTGTGTGTTGTTACCACAATCTATTAGTTCCTTGTTGATTATCAGAGTGGTGCAAGGCATTTCTAGCTCTATGGTTTATGGCACTAGCATGGCGATTATTGGAGTGGTTTATGCTAATTCTAATCGCGGTCAAGCCCTAGGCATAGCTGCATCGTCTGTATATCTTGGACTCACGCTTGGTCCTTTAATAGGGGGCTGGCTAACCCAACACCTAGGCTGGCAAAGTGTGTTTTGGGCACCTACTGGCATTTTGGTTTTGTGTTTAGTGGTTTTGTTTGTGTACGTTAAAGGCGATTGGCAGTCACCAATAAGAGTGAAGTTTGATTGGCAAGGAAGTTTGATTTTTGCAGCATGGGTGAGTGCATTTATGCTGGGTTTGTCACGCCTAACAGACTGGCGCTTTGCTTTGTTAGCCTTGTTTGGTTTGATGCTATTGGTGTTTTTCGTATGGCATCAATTAAGGTCACCATCACCTTTGGTAGAGCTCTCGGCGTTGCGAGCCAATCGGATATTTAACCGTTCTTTGCTGTCAGCGTTTTTCATTTATGGCTCTAGTTTTTCTATGGTGTTTTTGCTGAGCTTATATTTGCAATACATTCATGGCTTAAGCCCTAGTGAAACAGGCCAAATTGTACTCATACAAACGCTGATAATGATGGTATTAGCGCCTATTACAGGCCGCCTATCTGATCGGTTTGAACCACGAATACTGTCTACCATGGGTTGTGGATTGTTTGTGGTGGGTTATGGCATGTTGTTTAGATTGGATATGCAAACTTCGTTGCATTATGTGATGCTGGCATTGGTGTTTTTAGGCTTGGGCTTTGGTTTCTTTTCCTCACCCAATAACAATGCAGCGATAGGTTCGGTGTCGGCTGATAAGCTCAGTATTGCTGCAGTGTTGCTTAATTTAGCCCGAACTATGGGTAATATGGTGAGCTCTGCTATTGTGATGACGCTGTTTAGCGTGACTATGGGTGGTGCCGCCATCACCTCAGAGCTTTATCCCCAACTGTTGCTGGTGATTAAAATCACCATGGCTTTATCTATGTGTTATGCCTTGATTGCAGCCGTTTTTTCATACCGCAGAGGCACTATCCATTGAAAGGAAATTTAACAAGCTCAACGGATTACTATGTCTGTGTCTCGTTTTTATAGTCAATCGCAACAATGTCATAACCTTTGCCTAGGTCATTAAGTTCTACTCTATCATCTAGCTGCTTGCCTATAAGTGCCAAGGCAAGAGGAGAGTCTATACTGATAAATCCTGAGCTTGGATTAAGCTCATCCGCCCCTACAATTCGATAACAGCGTTCATTGTCATCATCGTCAACTAGTGTGACCCAAGCGCCAAAATATACCTTGTTTGGATTTGCAGGCATGCCTTCTACTACCTTGATACGATCGAGTCGACGTTGCAAATACAGAATTCGGCTGTCCATTTCGCGCAGCATCTTTTTGCCATAAATATATTCAGCATTTTCTGAGCGATCACCCAAAGCAGCGGCTTCGCCGACGGCTTGAGTGATTACGGGGCGTTTGTTACGCCACAGGTCATCCAGTTCCGCTTTAAGCGTTGCCGCACCTTCGGGCGTAATTAAAGGCGAGCGTTTTGGCCGAGGTGCTCGGTAGCGACCAGCGAATCGTTGTTTGGCAGGCTTCATAATGAGATCTTTGCGTAATGCGGTGACAAAAGGAAAATGAGATAAAAACGGCCTGATTGAGGCGAAAAATGCAGGTAATAGCGAGCTATTGCCAAGTTTTTAAACGAAAAACAGGTCTTTTTTAGCCATTTTAACTTGGTGTTCGTATTGTGCAAAGGTCTCATAATGCACATAACCTTGAGATAGCCACAGGGATTGCAGTTTCCACGCGCATGATACGAGGCCCAAGAGAAAAGGGTGTAAAACCTTGTTGGATTAATTTATCCACTTCATACTCACTAAATCCACCTTCTGGGCCAATAGCCAAGGTGGTGGCTTGTTGGCTGGCGTTAGGGCATTGCTGGGCATCGCGCGGGTGGGCCACAAGACGGCGGCTTTGGCCTGCCCATTGATCAAGCTTGTCTTCTACGTAAGGTTTAAATAGCGGTGCTTTGTGCACTAAAGGAAGCTGTGTGGTGCCCGCTTGCTCAAGACCTAAGATTAAGTTTTCATAAATACTTTGGGGTTGCAAAATGGGCGTTTGCCAATAACTCTTTTCTACTTTGGCACTGTTTAACAATGTGATTTCGCTCACGCCCAAGGTCGCACAGGTTTGAATTATTCGGCGCATCATTTTGGGCCTAGGTATAGCCAGCAATAGTTTTAGCGAAAGTGGCGCAGGGCTTGCTTGATGAAGTTCGACCTCTAAATGGGTCTCTCGTAGTGTATGAAAAATGACTTTTGCCAAGCCTAGAGCGCCATTAATTTGGCCTACTCGAACCGTATCACCAATGGCAGGTTTGATCACGTTAGCTAAATGAGTTTGACGACGCAGGTCATTAATGACTAACTGTCTCGTATGAGACAGTTCGTTAGCGTTAAAAAGTAGTATATTCATAGTGTCACAGTATAATGGGTGATTCGATCTATGTGTTGGAGTTTGTGTGGTTATTATTGGCATTGCAGGAGCGTCGGCTTCTGGTAAAAGTATATTGGCAAAAAATGTAATGGCAGGTTTTGATGCAGATCAAGTGATGATGATGTCAGAAGACAGCTACTACAAAGACCAACCCAACTTATCTAAAGATCAGCGTAACTTGACCAACTATGACCACCCAGATGCCATGGATCATGAGCTGATGGCCCAGCATCTTGAGTTACTCTCTATGGGCCAAGCCGTTGAACAGCCTGTTTATAGTTTTCATGAACACCTACGTTTACCTGAGACGGTGTTAATGAAAGCTTGTCAGGTGCTGATTGTTGAGGGTATTTTATTGTTCACGCAAGAACGATTGCGGTCTTTGTTTGATCTGCGCATTTTTATGGATGTGCCACTGGATGTTTGTTTAATCAGGCGCTTAGAGCGTGACGTGAACGACAGGGGCAGAGACTTGCAAGCCGTTTTGGCGCAATATCAAGCCACCGTAAGGCCAGGTTACTTTAACCATATTTCCCCTTCACGCGCTCATGCTGATTTAATTGTACCAGAGGGAGGCGAAAACCCTGCCGCCATAGCATTACTGCAAGCTCGTGTTACGCAAATGCTGACATAGCTGACATACCTACCAATTGGAGACGATGATGAACAAAACTTTAGTCCTCACTGCCATCTGTGCAGACCGTCCAGGCCTTGTGCAAATGCTTTCCGAAGTTATTTACGCCCATGATGCGAGCTGGGAAGAATCTAGCATGGCCCATCTTTGTGGCCAGTTTGCTGGCATTCTTACCGTCAATGTTGACGAATCTTCTATACCCGCTCTTGAGAAGGATTTACGCCAGTTAAGTCAACATGGCATGGCAGTGACATTAAACGAAAGTGTAGATGCGCCTGAAACTGACAATCAACACACCATTTGGTTAGACCTTACTGGCCATGATAAGCCTGGCATCATGCGGGAAGTGTCAAATGTGTTTGTAGCGCAACATGTAAGCGTACAAAGTTTAGACACAGAAGTGGTTAGCGCATCAATGTCTGGTGGTGATATGTTTGTTGCTGGGGCTCAATTGTTAGTCTCCAAAGACTTTGACATGGATAACTTACAGCAAGCACTTGAAAGCTTGTCTGATGACCTAATGGTGGATTTGGCCCTTGCTGATGAGGAGTAAACACTGCCGTTAAATAGACAGTTTTACTCCTTGATCAAGCTAAGCCTTCTAGCACAGAGCGTTGAGCTTTTTGGCTAATAGCCCGTTAACTTGGCCTGGGTTGGCAGAACCCTTAGACGCTTTCATAACTTGGCCCATAAAGAAGCCTAGCATCTTACCTCTTTTGTCTTCTTGAGCTGCTAGATATTGGGCTACTTGTTTGGGGTTATTGGCAATAACCTCATCTACCATCGCATCAATAGCAAAGACATCATTGACCTGTTTAAGGCCACGAGCGGCGATGATTTCATCCACTTCTCCCGTTTGATTCCACAAACCATCAAAGACAGTTTTGGCACCCTTGCCATTAATCGTATCATCTTTAATACGGCAAATAAGTTGGCCAAGGTGGCTTGCGCTGACCGGGTTTTGTTCTATTTCAATGTTGTTTTGGTTCATGTACTTAGCCACTTCGCCCATCACCCAGTTGGCACTAAGTTTGGCGTCGTCACACACATCGACAACCGCTTCGAAATAATCCGCTAAGTTTCTGGATGCAGACAATACTGCAGCATCATATTCGCTTAATCCAAGTGTGCTAACAAAGCGTGCACTGCGTTGATCTGGTAATTCTGGCAAGCTATGGCGAATAGCATCAATGTAGGCGTCATCAATTTCGATAGGGAGCAAGTCAGGGCACGGAAAATAACGATAATCGTTGGCTTCTTCTTTGCTGCGCATGGGTCTTGTTTCGTTCTTGTCAGCATCATACAGGCGAGTTTCTTGTACGATTTTCCCACCATCTTCTAAAATATCAATTTGCCTCTCCACTTCTATGTTGATGGCGCGTTCAATAAATTTAAAGGAGTTGATGTTTTTCAATTCAGTACGGGTGCCTAGTTTTTCTTGGCCTTTAGGGCGTAACGATACGTTGGCGTCGCAGCGCATAGAGCCTTCTGCCATATTGCCATCTGAAATACCTATGGTGGTAACGATGGCGTGCATCTTGCGCATGTAGGCGACGGCTTCTTTGGCGCTGCGCATGTCTGGTTCTGAAACGATTTCTAGTAACGGGGTGCTAGAACGGTTCAAATCAATGCCTGTCATACCATCATAGTCTTGATGTAATGATTTTCCAGCGTCTTCTTCAAGGTGAGCACGAGTGACACCAATGCGTTTGGTTGTGCCATCGTCTAGCTGAATATCTAAATGGCCCAACCCGACAATAGGGTGATCCATCTGACTGGTTTGATAGCCTTTTGGCGAATCGGGATAAAAGTAATTTTTGCGAGCAAATACAGAGTGTTTGCACACTTGTGCATCTATGGCGGTGCCAAAAGTCACAGCCATGCGCAAAGCAGCTTCATTAAATACCGGTAATGCACCAGGCATGCCTAAATCTACCAAGGTGGTTTGAGTGTTTGGTGCTGCACCAAAGCCTATTTTAGCACCCGAAAACAGCTTTGTTTTGGTGGCTAATTGAACGTGAATTTCTAAACCAATCACAATTTCCCAAGTCATCACTATGCTCCCTTTTCTTGGTTAGATACAGGTAGACCGTTTGATGACGGTTTTTGTAGATGCCAATCAGTGACTTGCTGATATTGATGGGCAATGTTCAAAAGCTTTGCTTCAGCAAAATAGTTACCCATGATATGCAGTCCCACCGGCCGACCGTTTACAAAACCTGCAGGTGTAGACATAGCTGGAATGCCTGCCATATTAGCAGACAGGGTATATATGTCTTCCAAATACATGGCCACAGGGTCTTTAGTGTTGCTCCCCAAATCGAATGCTGGAGTTGGAGCGACAGGCCCCATAATCACATCCACTTGAGACAATGCACGATTAAAGTCGTCTTTAATCATGCGGCGGATACGCTGCGCTTTAACATAATAAGCATCATAATAGCCTTCAGATAAGGCATAAGTTCCCACCATAATACGGCGCTTCACTTCGGTGCCAAAACCTTCTGCACGTGTGCGGCAATAAAGATCCATCAAATCTGTTGGTTGGTCGCAACGATAGCCATAGCGAACCCCGTCAAAGCGGCTTAAGTTGGATGAAGCTTCTGACGGTGCAATCACGTAATAGGCAGGGATTGATCGCTCTAAGTTAGGCAGGCTGATATCAATAATTTGAGCTCCTAAACCTTCTATTTCTTTTACAGCGGCCATAATGCACTGGGCCACTTGTGGGTTGAGGCCGGTGCCAAAAAATTCTTTTGGTAAGCCTACTTTTAGCCCTGTTAGAGGTAGATTTAGATCAGCAGTAAAATCGGGTGTCGGTTGCTTTACGCTGGTGGAGTCTTGCTCGTCAAAACCGGCCATGGCATTAAGCATAATCGCCGCATCTTGCGCATTTTGGCACATAGGCCCCGCTTGGTCTAAGCTAGAGGCATAAGCAATAATACCAAAGCGGGAAACACGCCCGTAAGTAGGTTTTATACCAGTTAAGTTGCAAAAGGATGCGGGCTGGCGAATAGAGCCGCCTGTATCGGTACCTGTGGCCGCGGGCACAAGGCCTGCTGCCACAGCAGCAGCAGATCCACCTGAAGAGCCCCCAGGCACTGCGTTTAAGTCCCATGGGTTTTTAACCGCGCCGAAAAAGCTATTTTCGTTGGAAGAGCCCATAGCAAACTCATCTAGGTTGGTTTTACCCACACACACAGCCCCAGCAGTTAATAAACGTTGGCCAACTGTGGACTCATAAGGCGGTACAAAGTTGGCCAGCATTTTAGACGCAGCTGTGGTGGTGTGGCCTTGGGTGCAAAATAAATCTTTATGGGCAAAAGGCACGCCGGTAAGAATGTCTGCGGTGCCTGCTTTAATACGCGCGTCAGCTGCAGTTGCTTGAGCTAATGCAAGCTCTTGTGACACACTGATAAAACTATTGTAGATGGGGTCGCGATTTTTAATATCGGCAATGGTGTCTTGAGTGATTTCAAGGCTGGAATATGTTCCAGCAGCCAAATCCTTAGAAATTTGAACGAGAGTTTTAGAAGTCATGATTATGCGGTCGCTTTGTTGATCTAGTGCGTTAATCTAATACGTTAATCTAGTACTTGAGGTACTAAGTACAAGCCGTCTTGCGTGGCCGGGGCAATGGCCATAAAGGCTTCGCGCTGGTCATCACAAGTGACTGTGTCTTCGCGCAGGCGTTGTGTCGCATCGTGAGGATTGGATAATGGCGCTATGCCATTGGTATCAACTTGCTGCATTTGGTCTATAAGAGACAAAATGCTAGAAATGCTGTTGGTATAATCGTTCATTTCATTTGGAGTAACTTGCAAGCGAGCAAGAATCGCAATTTTTTCGATGTCGGCGTTTTCTAGGGCCATAATATTCTCGACTTAGCGGTATTTAATGATGCAAATGTTGTTGAACTTTTTAGCTTAAAAACACTCGTATACTAGTGTTGTTGTGCCGCCACATGGAAGCGCAACTTTGGGTTAATCTACAGCAGATGCATTAGCGGTAAAAAAGGAATCTAATTTATCATAAATAGCGCCGTTGGAAAACGGATTAACCTTGCTCAAATGCCCCTTGATTGTTAATATTTAACCTTAAGTAGTAGCGACTTATGAAGATCGCCATCATTCTCCGATTAGAGCCAATAAAATAGCATGTTTAAAAAAATACGCGGCCTATTTTCTAGTGACCTGTCCATTGATTTAGGCACGGCCAACACCCTTATTTATGTGCGTGACAAAGACATTGTCTTAAATGAACCGTCCGTTGTAGCCATCCGTACCCATGGAAATCAAAAAAGTGTCGCTGCAGTAGGTGCTGATGCTAAACGCATGTTAGGCAGAACACCTGGCAATATTACCGCCATCCGTCCTTTAAAAGATGGGGTCATTGCAGATTTCCATGTCACCGAAAAAATGCTGCAACATTTTATCCATAAAGTGCATGAAAATAGTTGGATGACACCCAGTCCAAGAGTATTGGTTTGTGTGCCGTGTAAATCTACGCAGGTTGAGCGAAGAGCCATCAAAGAATCTGCCATGGGCGCTGGTGCGCGTGAAGTTTATTTAATAGAAGAACCCATGGCAGCAGCTATTGGGGCTGGATTGCCGGTAGAGCAGGCCAGTGGTTCTATGGTGGTGGATATTGGTGGTGGCACCACAGAAATAGCGATCATCTCCCTTAACGGGGTGGTGTATTCAGAGTCCGTGCGTGTCGGTGGCGACCGTTTTGATGAATCGATCATCGCTTATGTGCGCCGTAACTATGGTTCGTTAATTGGCGAAGCAACAGCAGAGCGTATCAAACAAGAAATCGGCACGGCGTATCCAAGGTCTGATGTGTTAGAAATAGACGTAAGAGGCCGAAATTTAGCAGAAGGCATCCCACGCAGTTTCACGCTAAACTGCAACGAGATTATGGAAGCACTGCAAGAGCCACTTTCAAGCATTGTTCAGTCTGTGAAAAGTGCTTTAGAACATTCGCCACCAGAGCTTGCTTCTGATATTGCAGAAAGTGGTATTGTTCTTACCGGTGGCGGAGCGTTGCTAAGAGATTTAGACCGGTTAATCAGTGAAGAAACAGGTTTGCCTGTGATTGTAGCTGAAGAGCCTTTGACCTGTGTTGCAAGGGGTGGCGGTCGAGTTCTGCAAATGCTTGATGATAGCACCTTTGATTTACTGGCTAGAGACTAAATGCTCTAGCTACCAATAACACAACGGCGGGGTAGCTTAAGCAACCTCGCCGTTGTTGTTTAAGGCGACTGATATCGCTAGGAGAGCCGTTATTGATCCATTGTTTAAAGGCCGATCTACCGTTAAGAAATTCTTCACCTACGGTTTTATCTGCATTGGTTTAATTATATCTGATTACCAGTTTGATCAAATGCAGCGCTTTCGTGGGTGGCTTTCTGTGGCTGTGACCCCTGTGCAGTGGTTAGTCGATGTCCCACAACGTTCTTGGACTTGGCTGGATGAAAGGTTACAAGTTCGTGATGAGTTGATTGCCGAAAACAAACAATTACGCGCACAAACTCTTTTGGCCGAAAGACGAGTGCAAAAATTAGCCGCACTGACCGTAGAGAACTTTCGTTTACGCGATTTACTTAACAGCAGTGAGCAGCTGGATGAAAAAGTTATTGTCAGTGAGCTCATAGGCATTAACTCAGATCCATTTGTTCACCAAGTCATCATTAATAATGGTTTCAACAGTGGGGCTTTTACGGGCCAGCCTGTGCTTGATGCCACTGGGGTTATGGGCCAAGTTATATTCACATCACCATATACTAGCAGAGTGCTTTTAATTACAGATGCCGATCATGCTATTCCGGTAGAGGTAAACCGCAACGGGCTGCGAAGTGTGGCTTATGGCTTGGGGCAATATGATTATTTAGAATTACAAGACCTTTCAGACACTGCCGATATCGAAGTGGGTGATGTGCTTGTCAGTTCTGGCTTAGGCTTGCGCTTTCCTAAGGGTTATCCAGTGGCTCAAGTGATTGAAGTGCAACACCTTGCAGGGCAAGATTTCGCCAAGGTGTTAGCTAAGCCTACGGCTCAATTAGGTCGCTCTCGGCATTTGTTATTAATTGAAACACCGCAACAACAAACCCAAGCTCAAAAGGAGGTGGAGTAATGGTGATGCAAAGAGCTCACAACCTGTGGGTGCCGTTTGTCACTTTGCTTATCGCTTTTATGTTGAGTGCACTGCCGATGCTTGAGTGGGTACAGTGGGGCTGGCCAGAATGGGTCTTAATGGTATTTCTTTATTGGGTGATTGCTTTGCCACAAAGATTTGGCATAGGTTGGGCTTTTGTTCTGGGTTTATTACTTGACCTGCTGCAAGGAACCCACCTGGGCATTAACGCACTGGCTATGGTGGTCGCGACCTTTATTGTTATATTGATGTACCGTCGCTTGCGTATGTATCGTGTGTGGCAACAAGCATTTGTGGTGTGTGTGCTAGTGGTGGTATATCAGTGTATTACTTATTGGTTACAGGGTATTGGCAGTAATGCCAGCAGTGGCTTTTGGTTTTTATTACCTGCACCCATCAGTGGTCTACTTTGGTTGTGGTTGTTTGTCGTGCTGCGTGGCATTCGCAGAGCTTTTAAAGTCGCTTAAGGCAAAGGATAAGTCTTGATCATGAATGAAGAAATTCTCATCAATTTTAGCCCCATGGAAACTCGGGTGGCAGTGATTGAAAATGGCATGTTACAAGAGGTTCATTTAGAGCGTAATGACCATAGAGGTATTGTAGGCAATATCTACTTGGGTAAAGTGGTGCGTGTACTGCCAGGTATGCAAGCGGCTTTTGTAGAAATTGGTTTAGAGCGTTCTGGCTTTATTCATGCCGCAGATATAGCTCCCAAAAATGGTCAACCAGATTCAGATGACATCGCACTATTGGTAAGGGAAGGCCAAAGTATACTAGTACAGGTGCTTAAAGACCCTATGGGTACCAAAGGTGCTCGCCTTTCCACACAAATATCCATTCCATCGCGTTACTTGGTTTACATGCCTGGCACTGCTCATGTCGGCGTGTCTTCACGCATTGAAGATGACACTGAAAAACAACGTTTAAAGCACACCTTAGAACACTATTTAGCGCAGCCTTCCAAGCTTTTGAACGAGACGCCTGAACAGGCTAAAGAAGGTGTGATTGTGCGAACAGTGGCAGAAGGTGTGAATGATCTAAGCTTGCACCATGACATCGATTTTCTGCGCCGGTTATGGATTACGATTAAGCAGCAAATCTCCAAAGGCAAAGCGCCACAAACGATCTATGAAGACCTACCTCTAGCGCTGCGTGCATTGAGAGATATTGCTCACCCACAAATTGAAAAAATTCGCATAGATTCCAAAGAGACCTTTCAAAAAGCAACTGAGTTTGTAAACCAGTTGGTGCCTGATATGGCCAGCAAATTAGAGCACTATCCGGGTGAGAGGCCTATATTTGACCTCTACAATGTCGAAGATGAAATTCGAAGAGCCCTAGGGCGTAAAGTGCTATTAAAGTCAGGTGGCTACATCATTATTGACCAAACCGAGGCCATGACTACGGTAGATGTGAATACAGGCGCTTACGTGGGCCATCGTAATCTAGAAGAAACCATTTTTAAAACCAATCTTGAGGCTGCAACAGCCATTGGTCGCCAGCTTAGGTTGCGTAACCTTGGTGGCATTATTATTTTAGATCTCATTGATATGCACGACCCTGAGCACCAGCGTCAAGTGGCCAGAACTTTAGATCGTGCGTTAGCCAAAGATCATGTAAAAACTAAAGTTTTGGGGGTGTCGGATTTAGGTTTGATTCAAATGACACGAAAACGCACGCGTGAAAGCCTAGAGCAGCTTCTTTGTGAACCCTGCTCTGCATGTGATGGCTCTGGTATCAATAAAACGCCTGAAACCATTTGCTATGAAATATTTAGAGAGATTTTACGTGCTCACAGAGCCTATGACACCCAAACCTATTTAATCCTTGCATCACAAGCAGTCATTGACCAACTTTTAGATGAAGAAGCTCATCGATTGGCGGAGTTAGAGTCATTTATAGGTAAAACAATATCATTACGCCTAGAGTCGATGTACACCAATGAACAATATGATGTGGTGTTGCGGTAATGATGACTAAGGTGAACCAGTGGCTCATAGCCTTTGCTTGCCTATTATTGGTTACAGTAGCGCTGTGTTTCTCTTGGCTTCGCCTTGGCATTAGTGATCACCCAATATACCACCAATGGGTTGAAAGCCAGGTGAGTCAGTCTATTGGGCAAGATTTAACCCTTGAGGCGTTTGAAGTAAAACTGGTAGGAACATCGCTTAGGTTAAATTTAAGGGGCCTTAAAGCGACTAATGACTTAACTCTTGCACACTTAACTTTAGGTGTGGATCTGTTGGAATCCTTTCAGACTGGAGTGGTAACTTTGTCTCATGTGCAAGCCACAAGTTTAGGTATCGAAGTAAGGCAGGATGCAAATGGGCGCTGGGGGGCCGCACCTACCCATCGCCTCCAAACTATAATGGTCTTAGCCACCAAATTACCTCAGCTTTTGCTTGATGATGCTCTAGTGACTTTGATACCTTATCAAGGTCAGCCTATTTCCCTGCCTAAACTCAATGCTCAGTTTGGTGTCAGTACAGTTAACAGTTTAACTCGCGTTAATGTTTCTCTTTATGGTGGTCTGGGCAGTACAACATTAAATGATGACTTTAAAGCTCAACTCATATTAGACATTAACACCAGTGAAGAGGCTCATACACTTTCTCAAGCCAAGGTAACGCAAGCGCAAGTCTACGTAAACGCTAAAAGTTTGGAGGTGTTAGACTGGTGGTCATTGATAATGCCCTCTGACTCACCCTTTTATCCAGATAATTTGCGCATTGGGGGAGAGTACTGGGTAGACTATCAGCCCACTAAAGCCGTGGAATTAGTCACTAAAAAAGCCCATCTAGAATTTATGACGCAGATGGATACAGTGGAGCTTACATCAGATGTCCAAGCCACACTTCAGTTGGGCCAGTCAGCAGATAACCCCTGGGCCGTATCAAATTGGAGTCTTACTGCACAGTCACTAACTGGGACAGTCAATGAGGCTGTTCTGCCTTTAAGTAGGCTTACGGTATTAAAAAATAATCAACAGTTTGTGATACAAAGCCCAATACTTCATTTGGCACACGCACACACCTTGTTAAGCACTGTCGATCATTTACCAACCAAGGTGGCTATGCCTGTTGCTGCTCTTGCACCTAAAGGTGAATTGTCTCAGGTTCAGCTATTTTTAGATGTTAATCAACCGCGTGACTTTTTATTGACTGGCAACCTACAACAGGCAAGTGTAGAAGCATGGGCAGGGGTGCCGCAAATTAACCATGCAGATGGGCGTATTTGGCTCAATCGTTACGGTGGCAAGGTCGCTATCAATGATGTCGATGGTATAAGCCTAAAAATACCTAAACTCACCGAGTTTCCTTGGCAGTTTAGCACCTTGCAGGGTGAGTTTAATTGGCATTATGGTGCTTTGTCTAACCGAATGAGCTCATCTAATGTCACTGCCAACCTGACGCAAGGACAGGTAAATCTTTCAATGGCAGGTGAGTTTCCTCGAAGAGGCTCATCCACAGAGCCCTTTATACAGTTAGCTTTGGGAATGCAGAATCTTAATATAGCTCATCTACCCAAGATGCTGCCCAACAAAGTGTTGGGTCAAAAGCTAGGTCAATGGATCTCTAAAGCAGCACCTATTGGCACCGTCACACAAGCCGCGCTTATTTATAATGGGCGTTCAGGCAAGGTGTTAGATTCGGCACATAAGCTGGCAAGGAGTCTGTCTATTGACGCCCAGCTTGAGATCCCAAGCTTCACTTACCATGAAAAATGGCCTCAAGTGAAGGGGCTAGCTGCTAATCTGTTTGTCAATTCCTCCAGTGCATTAATAACGCTTGATTCAGGTACTTTGGCTCACAGTGGAATGTCTGCAAAAGTTGATGGGTGGCAAGTGGAAGTGCCTATATATAGCAATGGATATACCAAAGGAAATATCACAGGAGACACAACAGGCAATAAAGCAGCAGATTTAACAAATAATCCAGAAGATGCCTTAGTTGCACAGGTAAATAAGGCTTATATCAACGTACAAGGGCAGTTATCAGGTGAAGCTCAAGCGATGATGACTTTAGCACAGCAACTGCCACTTAATATCCAGTTACCACAATGGCTACAGAGTATAAAACCAGAAGGTAATGTGTCTTTAAAGGGTGGTTTTGGCATCCCTTTTGGTCATCAGGCAAAAGCCACCTATGATTTCAAACTCTCAAGTAATAACCTACACGCTTTTTGGGCGCCCTTGCAGGCAGATATCCGTCAGGTTGAATTTGAAGTTGGGTTAAATTCTTCATATTCAGGTATTGGAGACGTGTTTGGTAATGGCCTTATCGATGGCCAAGCCATTAGTGTTACGCGGCTATCCAAAGTTGACCTTGCGATGCCTTGGTTGGGGAGTATTCCTCAACCTATTTTGGATGATGTGAAAGTTAATGCTAGAGGGAAAAAAGATCAATTAGCATTACAATTTGAAGGGCAACTCCCCTCTCATTATTTGCAGACAAAGATGAATCAGCCTTGGACACAAGAGATTACTGGAGTATTACCCTTTGTGGTCAGGCTATCCACCTGCGCAAAAATACAAGCACAGTGTGCATTATCACTAAGTGCGCAGGTAGACTTGAATAGCGCAGGTATCGCCCTACCAGAACCTTTGAACCAATTACAGCAATTACAGGTGGTTGGTAATTGGCAACAAGGTCAGCAAGACTATTATGCCAGTATAGATGACCAACAAATAGCGATTAAATTAGACACTGGAAAAGCCTTGGATGAACTATCTGTAGTCGGTTTAAATATAGGGTTTCAGCAATCTGTTGATTGGGCAAAACAAGATCAATGGAAGGTTGATGGTCATCTAGACAGAGTGGATATAGCGTCTTGGTGGTCCGTTTATCAACATCGTATAAAGGCATGGGGAAGGGAGCAAGATCATCAAAACGTTAGCCCTTCAAAGCCAATAGTACCTTTGGTTAATGTGACAATAAAGCATGCAAAGTGGTCCGATTTAGACATCAACCAAGCCCAAGTAACACTTGGCCCCCTTGCAACCACTGATGATCTAGTGTTGTTGAACCCATGGCGTTTAAATATTACCTCTGACAATTTATTAGGACATGTGGATTATTT
>JAIBDW010000072.1 GCA_024686035.1 Oceanospirillaceae bacterium | reverse complement strand
TGGCGAAAATTAGAGCGTTGTATACCGTTTTGATCGCGCTCTCGCTCAGCATAAATTAGATTAAGTAGGTAGTCGTTGAGCTCCAAATGATCGTCGCATAAGACACTAAATACCATGGTTGGAAAGTAATGATTACAGGTAAAGCTATCTTTATTGTTTTTATTTAATTCTGTCATTCTTGACACGACCCAAAAAGTATTTTTTATAATATAGTATCATTATAAGTAATTTGTCAAATAGTTTATTGGGCTAATGTCAGTTAAAATTGATACACATTTCATCATGTATTTATGTTCAAATAGTCCTGCTTGTTGTAATGATTAATTTCTATTTATGATCTAACCCATAGGTCTGCTAGACTTGTGTTTATGCTAAAAAAATTACTTATTGTTGCCCACCAGCCTTCTGCCAATACACAAAGCATGGCTAATGCCTGCCTTGCAGGTGCTATGGCTGCAGAAGTGCCCAATGTAAAGCTAAGCCTTGTTACGCCTTTAGAGTGCAGCCCAGAGCAAGTATTAGAGGCTGATGCGGTCATTATTCTCACCACCGAAAACTTGGGTTATATGGCAGGGGCTACCAAGGATTGGTTTGATCGGGTGTATTACCCTGTGCTGGAGATCAAGCAAGGCCTACCTTTCGCCCTAGTGATCCGTGCAGGCTTAGATGGCACCGGCACAAAGCGAGCCATCGCCTCTATTTGCACTGGATTACATTGGAATTTGGAGCAGCCTGTGCTGGTATGTAAAGGCCAATGGCAACCTGAGTTTAAACCACAGTGCTTTGAGATAGGCCAATACATGGCAGCAGGTTTAGACCTAGGCATCGTTTAAGACAGTGTAAGAACTTGCCAAACCCATACTTAAATCTAGTTAATAAAAAGCCCGCTAAGCAGGCTTTGATATTTAAAATAACATTGCTGACAAGTTTAAATACTTAAAGCACTTGGCTAAGCGCCTCATCCAAAGTAGCCACGCTGCGCTGCACATTATGCAGTTTATCCAGACCAAACAAGCCTAAACGAAAGGTGCGAAAACCTTCAGGCTCATCACACACTAGTGGCACACCAGCAGCAATCTGAATACCTAAAGCAGCAAATTTACTGCCGTTTTGGATGGCACTATCTTGTGTGTAACTCACTACCACACCCGGTGCTCCAAAGCCTGGTGCGGCGACACTTTTAATACCCTTAGAGGCCAGTAAAGCACGTACCGCATCACCTAGCTCTTGTTGCTCTTGCTTTACCTTATCAAAGCCATAAGCTTGGGTTTCGCGCATCACGCTAGCAAAAGCGGCGATGGCATCTGTAGGCATAGTGGCATGGTAGGCATGGCCGCCATTTTCATAGGCGGCCATAATATCCCGCCATTTTTTAAGGTCACAAGCAAAGCTAGTGCTGGTAGTGGTTTCAAGAGCCGCCACTCCACCCGCGCCCAGCATCACCAAAGCGCAACATGGTGAACCACTCCAGCCCTTTTGAGGTGCGCTAATTAATACATCAACACCCATGGCTTGCATGTCTACCCATAAGCAACCAGAAGCGATGCAATCCAATACAAAAATGCCACCTACAGCATGTACTGCTTGGGTTACGGCTTTGATGTAATCGTTAGGTAATATAATTCCTGCAGAGGTTTCTACGTGGGGTGCAAACACCACCGCTGGCTTTTCCTTAGCGATGGTTGCTAATACTTCTTCAAGCGGGGCGGGGGCAAAAGCTTCTTGATCACCTGTTTTTGCTTGGCGGGCTTTTAGCACGGTAGAGCTTGCAGCGATGCTACCCATATCTAAAATTTGGGTCCAACGGTAGCTAAAGAAACCATTGCGAATCACTAATGTCTTTTTATCTGTCGCAAATTGACGCGCCACAGATTCCATACCAAAGGTACCAGAGCCAGGCACTATAGCCACTTGCTGGGCATTATAAACACTTTTAAGGGTGCTAGAAATGTAACGCATATCACCTTGAAAAGACTGTGACATGTGATTAAGAGCACGGTCTGTATAAACCACTGAGTACTCGAGCAATCCGTCTGGATCGATATGGGGCAATAAGCCAGCCATTAAGGCCTCCTAAATTTTAAATGTGAATTCTTGGCTCTCATGACAAGGCCGTAAAGGATAAGCCAGCAATAGTACGTATTGCTGGCTTTAATAACAACTTGAGACCTTCGCGTAATACGGCGACAAAAGGGAAATGAGATAAAAGCGGCCTGATTGAGGCGGAAAATGCAGGTAATAGCGAGCTATTGCCAATTTTTCCAACGAAAAACAGGTCTTTTTTAGGTATTTTAACTTGGCGTTTGTATTGTGCAAAGGTCTCAACTTAGTTGTTAGCGCAAGGTGGCTGCAGAATGCGTTAAAAAGTCCATTAACGACTTGGCAAAACCGCGCATCACCCACACTTCAAACTGTGGTTGGCCATCCACGTTGGGGTTACGAATCACACTCACACCTATGTGGTTAATGTGGCTATGTTGAACTTCGCCAATGGCAAACTGCCCCTCATCGATATCAAGGGGTAAACCCCGTGATAATAGAGCACGGGCATCTTCACCGGTGATGAGCAGCTGAGTTTTACCATAAGTTTGATCCGTTGTATAAACGCCATCCTTGTCGCTTAGGTCTATCCGGTGGGTGGTGAGAAAATATCGGTCTCGCCCTGCCCATACCAAACGCTCATTCCCTTGCACTGTGACAAAACCTTGTGCGGGTATCGCCATGCCTGCCATGGCTGCCACTTTATCATCTACATTTTCACAGCCTTCAAGTTGCCACATATGGGTAAACGTGACATCTATGCTCACTGCAGCGAAAGTTTGTGGCATGTCAAAATGCCCATGTAGTGCATTAGCCATTAGCCTTTCACCCTTTCGTTAGTTGGATCAACAAAGTGGTTGCTCACCACTTCTACTTCAACAGTTATACCTTTTACTGGATATGCTGCATAAATGCGCTGTCCAATACGCTCTTTACCGCCGCGTAAAAAGCCAAGTGCAATAAAGCTGCCAAGCTCTGGGCTATAGGTCATAGAGCTGACCCAGCCTTGCTTGTCTGCACCTGCACTGGCATTAGCATCATTCACCAAAATGGAGCCTGTAGAGATAGGTGTGCGTGGATCAACCGATTTGAGGCCTACCAATTGTGGGCGATCTGGATGCACCATCCCTTCTCGATCTTTTAAATTTTTACCGACAAACCACTTTTTCTTAGACGCCATGCCATCCATGTGTACGTCGCCCAAAGTTACACGTCCATCTAGCTCGGCACCTGTCACGTGGCCTTTTTCGATGCGCAAGGCACCTAGAGTTTCTAAGCCATAAGGCACAATATCGTAAGCCTTGCCAGCATCTATGATGGTTTGCCATATGTCAGTTGCATGCTCTGATTCTGCATACACTTCAAAGGCCATTTCTCCAGAGAAACTAATACGTAAGAGCACCATTTTGGCGCCGTTATGTTCAGCGTGTACTACACCCATAAATGGGAAAGCTTCGTTACTAAAGTCTACCGATGGGAATGCAGCCGTTAAAGTAGCGCGGGCATTAGGGCCTGCAACAGCCATTGCTCCCCATCGCTCACTCACAGAACTCACACGCACTTTTAATTCTGGCCAATCGATCTCTAAACATCGCTCTAAGTAGGCCATTACTGGGCCAGCTTTTGCGGTGGTAGTGGTCATGAAAAAGCGATCATCTGCAAACCGAGACGTAGTGCCATCATCATACACAATGCCATCTTCGCGCAGCATCACGCCATAACGTGCTTTACCTACCTTAAGGGTGCTAAACATGTTGATGTAAACGCGGTCGAGAAATTCAGCGGCATCAGGCCCAACAATTTCAATTTTACCCAAAGAAGTGACATCACAAATACCCACTTTTTGACGCACATGAGCAGTTTCACGCTCGTAGGCATCATCAATAGTCTCACCTGCTTGTGGGTAATACTGTGGGCGCATATACATGCCTGCTTGCACAAACACTGCACCCGCATTTTCATGCCATTCTTGCATAGGCGTACGGCGTACAGGCTTAAAATATTGACCTACTTCACGGCCACCAAAGCCACCCATAGACACTGGGGCAATGGGTGCACGAAAACGTGTAGTACCCGCCTGCGCGATGCTTATACCACGGCATTTAGCCATAATGGCTAAGGCATTAACGTTGGACGTACGGCCTTGGTCATTCGCCATGCCCAAGGTTGTGTAGCGTTTAAGATGCTCTACCGATACAAATCCCTCTTGATGAGATTGCACCACATCTGCAGCCGTTACATCGTGCTGAATATCCACCCACTGCTTGCCTTTAGCAGGCACGCTCCATAGTGGCACAATGTTAGTTGCACCTGCACGCTCTTGCGGCGGTAAAGCCACAGGACCTGCTTCTTTACCTAAAAGAGCACAGGCTGCTTTAGCAGCTTCTACGCCCTGCGCCACACAGACTAGCAAACCATTTTCGCCTTCAGCTGCACCTACAGAATAAGTATCAGGCGCTTGGTCGTCTACTATAAATGCTGCAATCTTTTTATCATAAATGGGTGGTTTACCACCATGGGAAGCCATTTGTACCTGAGGTGTCCAACCACCGGAGTGTGCAAGCACATCGCACTCAACACGGCGGCGATTACTCACTCTTTCCCCATTGGCCGCTAGATCTGCAATTTCAATACTGCGTACCGCTTGCCAACCTTTAGCTTGGGTCACTACCGCTTGGGTGTGCACGCTGATGCCTCGTGAGGCACAGCCATCAAGTAACTCTTGGCTTGGGTATTGGCGGCTATCAACTAGCGCAGATACTTTTATGCCCGCATCAATATAGTCAAAAGCGGTTTGGTAAGCGCTGTCATTATTGGTAAATACCGCAAGCATTTTACCCGTTGCTATGCCGTAATGATTGAGCATGCGCCTAGCGCCAGATGCCAGCATAACGTTGGGTTTGTCGTTGTTACCAAAGACTAATGGCCGCTCTATCGCACCTGCTGCAATAATGATTTTTTTGGCTTGCACCTTATGGTAATTTTGTCGTACTTTGCCATCCACACTTTGATGCGCTGCCAGCGTATTGCCATCGAATCGGCCCCAACACACGGTGCGTGTTAATACTTTTACATTGCCCGCTGCATAAAGCGCGGCAATGGTATTTACACGCCATTGTTCTAAATCAGCATTGGCTTGATTATTAACTTCGTTGAGTAACTGGCCACCTAGGTCATTGTGTTCATCAAACATCACCACCCTCAAGCCACTTTGAGCGGCACTTAAAGCCGCCGCCAAACCTGCACAACCGCCACCAACTACGGCAAGGTCACAAAACGATTGAATGCGGTCATAGATATCTGGATCTGCCACTTTAGGTGGCGTGCCCATACCTGCAGCAGCGCGTATAGACGGCTCATAAAACTTGTACCATAGAGCTGCTGGCCACATGAAGGTTTTGTAGTAAAAACCAGCTGAAAACAAGGAGCCTGGTAACACGGCACCGGCAAGGCCATTGATCGACATTAGGTCAAATTTGGGTGATGGAAAGCAGTTTTGCGAAAACACTTCTAGGCCCTGGGTCAAAGGCTCCATAGTAGCGCGAGCGTTGGGATCGGCTTTACCACCTGCCCCAATGGTCACTAAGGCACCCGTCTCTTCTGGGCCACTAGAAGTCACACCCCGTGGGCGGTGATATTTAAAGCTACGGCCTACTACTTCTACACCGTTAGCTAACAAAGCCGAAGCCACCGTGTCACCTGCACGGCCTAGCATGGGTTTTCCATCAAAGCTAAAGTGAAGTGTGGCATCGCCTAAACGGCCTTGCCCATGTCTAAAACCGCTCATGATTGCACCTGCGGGTTTTCATGGGGTAAACCCACCCAAGAAATATCATGGGTTAACGTGTTGCGCTGCACTTTTAACCAAGCTCTACAACCAAACGCATGATGCCAATACTCTAGGTGTTCACCAGCGGGATTAATACGCTCATAAACGAAGGTGTTCCACTGTTCCATGGGGGCGTCATTATCCGGGGTGGTGCGGGTAGCGTCTTCACCGTATGTAAATTCACTGTGTTCGCGTTCGCCACAATAGGGGCAATTAATTCTAAGCATAATTAGTGCGCCTTTGGATATGGGCCCATACCTTTTTCGTCAATCGTGTAGCCTTTGGCAAAACGATCTAAGGTATAAGCTTGGTTAAGTTCGTGAGCTTGGTCATTGGCAATCGTGTGCGCAAAACAATAACCTGAGGCAGGTGTGGCCTTGAAACCACCGTAACACCAACCCGTGTTGAGGTATAACCCATCAATAGGGCCTAGATCGATAATAGGTGAGCCATCCATCGACATATCCATTACGCCGCCCCAGTTACGCAAAAGCTTAAGGCGAGACAAACAAGGCATCATGGTTAAACCACCGGCAATCACATCTTCAAATACGGGTAAATTGCCGCGTTGTGCGTAAGTGTTGTAACCATCAATGTCTCCCCCAAATACAACGCCGCCTTTATCTGATTGAGACACGTAAAAGTGGCCTGCACCAAAGGTAACCACGCCATTAATTAATGGTTTATACGGCTCTGTTACAAAGGCTTGCAGCACATGGCTTTCAATGGGAAGGTGTAGGTTTAGTTTTTCTGCCAAACGGCTCGAGCTACCGGCAACAGCCATGCCTACTTTTTCTGCATGTATGTCGCCCCGATTGGTCTTCACACCAATAATACGCTCGCCGTGTTTGATGAAATCAATCACTTCACAGTTTTGAATAATATCCACACCCAGTTGATCTGCAGCACGGGCATACCCCCATGCCACTGCATCGTGCCGAGCGTTACCCGCGTCTGGCTGCAATATTCCACCCCATACGGGGAAACGTGTATCAGCACTGCCATCTATAATGGGTTCACGAGCCAGCACTTCTTCTGGGCTAAGTAGCTCAGACTTAATGCCGTTTAAACGCATGGTGTTAGCTCGGCGAGCAAAGGTATCGTATTGAGATTTGCTGTGGGCAATGTTCATCACGCCACGAGCAGAAAACATCACGTTATAATTTAACTCTTGTGCCATATCACGCCACAAATTCATGCCGTGTTCATAAAATGGCGCATTGCCGTCTAACAAATAATTAGAGCGGACAATGGTTGTGTTTCTACCTACATTACCTCCACCTACCCAGCCTTTTTCAAGCACCGCTACATTGGTGATGCCATGATTTTTTGCTAAATAATAGGCCGTGGCAAGGCCATGGCCGCCACCACCAATAATAATCACGTCATAATTGGATTTTGGCTCTGGGTCTCGCCAAGCTCGCTGCCAGTTCTTATGGCCAAATAAGGCATTCCAAGCGATGTTTAGGGCGTTATATTGGCCCATATGTGCCTCCGCTATTATTGTTTTAGCAGACTTAGCTATCCTGCAAAAAATTAAAGCATCACTCGGTAGAGGGGGAACTTTATCTAGAGTTCAGAAAGTAAAATAATTGGCCTTTGGGGTAGAAGGATAAATCGACAGCTTGTGTCGTTTTTGTACACAAAACAACAAAAATTGAAAATATTCGACTTATTCACTTTTTTCCACTTCTCATTTAGTCCTTGGTTACCGCTTTAGTCTAGTATTGATGGCTACAGATCTGCAAAATTGATTAGTTGAGTTTGATTTTAGTCCAAAGGCGCTCATGGTAATAATAGATGACAAACTTCAAGAAAAACTCAATAAATCCGATGGACAAAGCAGACTCTATATTACCTGTGATCAAGAATGCAATTAATGTGGTCGTGCAAGTGGCGGTGACTCTCCAGGTAGTGGCTTTTAATATACTGCGCTTTTTACTTTCCATTGGGAAATGCCTTGTTGAAACATGTGGGGTTACAGTGGCTATTTTACCCTATTTAACCGCCGTTTTTAAAACCATTGAGTTAAATTTGGTATATATTTAGAGAGTAATTTTTACAGAGGTTTAATAGAAAGAGTCGGTTTTTGAGTAAGCCCATCGAGATCTAAGTTACCGATAAAGTGCTAAAAAGCAACGACGCAATACTTCTTCGGCAATGACTTCTACGCCTGCGCGCAAAACAGCGTCTCTAAAGTTGAATCGTTGAATGATTTTTATCAAAATTTCTGCCGACAAATAACTATTTTTTCTATTTAAAACAAGCAGGGAAATAACCACGTTAGTCACGTAATACAAAATGATTTGTGGCGATATACCTGCGTCGCCCACCATTTTCACATAGCGCACTGCCATTTGTTCAAACACATAGGCATAGGCTGATTCTTCGCGGCAGACCTTTTTTACAGTAATGGATAACAGCTCAACATTAGGTGGTTGCTCTGGCAACATATAGTCCACTTGTGTGTAAACCACCTTGTGGCTTAATTTATAAACACACAAAGCGGTTGAGTCTAAAGTGTCATTATTGTCTTGATAATCAATACATCGAGTTTCAAAGGCGTCAATAGCTTGCACGGCTGGCACCCCCTAGAGTGGCTTGATGATCATACTTATGGCCTACAGCCAGCACAGTTTGGCCTCCAGCATCAATAAGGTAGGTGCTAGTTAGTGATTGCATATGCTGCTGTATATGGCGCATATCTTTTATGAGCCGCTTAAGCCCCCGCCGCGTTAAGCTTGTGTAATGCTTGCCTTCGCCTATGTCAAAGCTATCACCGTATAACATTAACAGTTCTACCTGTAGCTGCTCCACAGAGCTGATCTGTTGCGACACATTGGGCGAAAGTAGGTTGAGATCCATGTTGTTCTCCTTGTTTTTATGTGGGTATAACAACCATTAAACAACTCAACAATGCGCAACTATGGAAGATTTCCTGAAGATATAAGGAACAGTGATGAAGAAATGATGAAGATTAAAATTTAGTGGGTAATCTAATAGAAAAACAAACGCCACTGCCATCGCCTAGGTTGGCCACTTGGGCTGAGCCTTGGTGAAACTGGGCAATGGTTTGCACTACAAACAAACCCAGCCCAAAGTGCCCATCTCCACCTGCTGAAGCTTGGGTACGCAAGGTCACCATGGATTGAAATAGCTGATCAGCTTCATCTAAGTTAATAAGCTCGCCTTGGTTTTCTACATCGATGAACCAATCAAACTTACCTGCCCGCAAACGCACAATGATAGGGGTGCCTTGGCGTTGAAAATCTTTTGCATTATCAAGCAGCTTATCCAACGCCTGCTCTAAACGATAATCCACAGCTTGCACAAGGGCTGTGCTTTCAATGCCTTGGTAATGAATGGCTATATTGCCCTCTTTCAAATGATGCTGATGTTGGCAATATAGGCTAAGGAAATG
>JAIBDW010000089.1 GCA_024686035.1 Oceanospirillaceae bacterium | reverse complement strand
TTTTAGGGTTAGATGTCTAATGTCCAGAACAACAGCTGTTAAATATTGAAAAGCTGTAAAGAAATGAGCCGGTCTAATCCCTAATTAAATAAAACATATTACAAAGAGGAGGTGGTGCATATTTTATGGCATACAAATTTGTTGATTTTTATACTTGCAGGTTAAGCCATAGTGAAGATGTACACTGAATATAGGTATCTGCTAGACTTGTTTGCTGGGTGCAGCACCTACACAAAATGCACGCAAGCAGCTATCAAACCCTTATCAATTGGATTTTTACTCATGACACAATTTATCATTACTTATTTAGGTGGCAATCAACCGGAAACACCCGATGAAGGCCGCGCCCATTTTGCTAAATATATGCAATGGATTAACGCTTTGGGTGAAACTGTCATCAGTGCAATGAATCCTCTTAAAGATACCCACCATGTGTCTCCAGATGGTGGGGTATCAAAAGATGGCGGCACTAAAATGTCTGGTTTTACCATTATTGAAGCAGAGTCTATTGAGGCTGCTGTCGCCATTACTAAATCTTGTCCGTTTTTAGACATTGGCGGCAGCTTAGAAGTATCTGAACTAGTGCAGATGCCTTCTTAAAATAGCTTAGCTATGGCCGGACATGTGAATTAATTCTTGAGCTCATGCAGGCCGCACTCACGGCCAGCTTGAGCCTTAGTGGGGTCAAAATAGCGTGTCTCGTCGGGCAACCCGTGACGCGTTAAATAAGCCTGCATGTCTTCTAAGCTCCAATCTAGCAATGGGGACACCTTGATGGTTTCGTTGGGGCCATGGGCTACCGTTTCCATTTGTTGGCGCAATGGACTTTGTTCACGGCGCAAGGCGCTCAGCCAAACATCGGGGGCAATTTCTGCCATTGCGCGTTTAAAGGGTTCTAATTTAAATTGCTCAGTAAATTCTGCGTGGGCTGGATCATCAATCGTAGGAATGCCGCCCAAAACAGCATCTTGCCTAGCGGCACTGACCGTGGGCGTGTATGCCACTAAATTTAGCTTTAGTTGTTTAACCACCTTTTCTGCAAAGGCGTAGGTTTGTGGCATATTGTAGCCAGAATCTATCCATAACACTTTAGTGTCCGCAGCAACTTGGCTTACCATGTGTAATAACACAGCCTCTTGAGGGCCAAAGTTGGTGGTGACGATGGTTTTGCCTCGTAGGCCCATAGCCCATTCAACCACTTCTTGGGCACTTTTTGATGCCAGCTGTTGATTCGCTTGTGGAAGGTTCAAAGCCGCTAAATGATCATTAGCTGCGGCGAAGGAAGCCGTATTTAGGTCTTCAATCATGCCTGCCGCCGCGGTGGCATTGCTTATTTTGTCAATTAAAATAAACGAGCCTAAGCCTTTACTGTGGTTAAATTGTGCAGCTGGAATAGGCGCATCTAAGTGAACCTCGACAAGGCCAATTTCATTTAATGTTAGCGTTTCGGAAAAACCTTTCTCTAGGGTGTTGACGTTGATGATGTGGTCAATGTGTTTAATTCGCGCATTAATACGCCTACTGCCAAGTTTTAATTCATAGTCACGGCTAAGGCTTAGTGTTTGTTGATCCATCCACACTAGGTGGGCTTTAAACTGACTAGCGCTAGTGGTCTGCGCTGCATTACTGGCATGCACCAAGGTATCACCGCGGGAAATATCAATCTCTTGAGTTAAAGTCACGGTAATGGCCATTGGGGCAAAGGCTTGGTGTAAATCACCATCGGCTGTGACAATGCTCTTTATGGTGCTGGTGTGCCCGGAAGGCAGCACTCTAATATCATCACCTGGCTTGATACTTCCAGCCGTGATAGTGCCACAATAGCCTCTAAAATCAGAGTTTGATCGGTTTACATATTGCACAGGTAGTTGCCAGTCACCTTTGGAAAGGTCTGTTTGCGTGTCTATATCTTCCAGCAAATGCAGTAACGACTGGCCTTGATACCATGGCATTTTTGTACCTTTATCCACTACATTATCGCCCGCTAACGCGGATACAGGGATAAAGTGGATATTTGGTATATCTAACTTTTTAGAAAAATCTCTATAGTCTTGTTGGATTTGTTCAAATACGTTTTGATCATAATCCATCAAATCCATTTTATTAACCGCCACAACTACGTGTTTTATGCCTAACAAAGACACAATAAAGCTATGACGCCTAGTTTGGGTGAGTAAGCCTTTACGGGCATCCACTAAGATAACAGCTAGGTCACAATTGGATGCACCAGTTGCCATGTTACGGGTATATTGCTCGTGCCCAGGGGTATCCGCGATGATAAACTTTCGTTTATTGGTCGAAAAGTATCGATAAGCCACATCTATGGTAATGCCTTGCTCACGCTCAGCTTGCAAACCATCCACTAATAAAGCCAGATCTAGCTCACCGCTATCTTGGTTACCTTGGCCTGCGACTGAGGCTTTTTTAACCGCTGCCAGTTGGTCTTCGTAAACCAGTTTACTATCGTGTAGCAAACGTCCAATGAGGGTGGATTTTCCATCGTCCACACTGCCACAGGTAAGTAGTCGTAAAAGGCTTTTGTGTTCGTGTTGGTCTAAATAACGATGGATGTCTTGTTCAATAAGTTGGCTTTGATGGCTCATTAGAAGTAGCCCTCCGCTTTTTTAAGTTCCATGGATCCAGCTTGGTCGGCATCAATGAGGCGACCCTGGCGTTCTGAAGATTTGGCCAGTAACATTTCTTGAATAATCTCTGGCAAGGTATTCGCAGTGGATTCAATAGCGCCAGTGAGTGGGTAGCAACCTAGGGTTCTAAACCGCACTGTTTTTTGTTCTACTGTTTCATTGGCTGCAATAGGCATACGCTCATCATCTACCATAATGTCAATACCATCGCGCCTTACTACAGGGCGTTTAGCGGCAAAGTACAAAGGTACAATGTCTATTTTTTCCATGTGTATGTATTGCCAAATGTCCAGTTCAGTCCAATTGGAAATGGGGAAAACGCGGATGCTTTCGCCTTTATTAATTCTTGTATTGAAAAGATTCCACAGCTCTGGACGCTGGTTCTTCGGATCCCAACGGTGTTTTTTAGAGCGAAATGAAAAGATACGTTCTTTAGCTCTGGAACCTTCTTCATCGCGTCTGGCCCCGCCAAAGGCGGCATCAAACCCATGGTGATCTAACGCTTGTTTTAAACCTTGGGTCTTCATGATGTCGGTATGAACTTTGGAGCCGTGAGTGAACGGGCTTATATTCATGGCCACACCATCAGGATTAATATGAGTGATAAGCTCCATGCCAGATTGTGCTACGGCCTTTTCACGAAATTTAATCATGTCTTTAAATTTCCATGTGGTATCCACATGCAATAACTTGAATGGCGGTGGGGCAGGGAAAAAAGCTTTTTTAGCCAGATGTAACATCACTGAAGAGTCTTTACCAATGGAGTAAAGCATGACAGGGTTATTGAACTCGGCCACAACTTCACGCATGATGTGGATACTTTCAGCTTCTAGTTGTTTTAGATGGCTAAGACGAGTCTTTGAAAGACTGCTCATGGTATGACACTCCTGTTAAGTTAAGCTGGTTCCAGTTGCTTATTTCAATTGGCCCCATTGATTTCGAGCAGTATGCCATTACTTTTTTATAACTTAAAGTAATTAAAAAGAATTTATTTATTCTTTTTAATTATATGTAATCTATTTTTTTAGGGTATTTATGTCAGACACTAAGCCTATATCAATCACTTTGGTTGATTATCAAGACCCCAACCAAATGACCTTGCTCATTGATCAGCTGAATCATTACGCGCTAGATGAAATGGGCGGCGCCAAAGCGCTAGCAGAAGAGGTGAAGCAGCGCTTATTAATAGACTTACCCAAGCAACCGCAAAACTTTAGCTTATTAGCTTGGGTAGGCGGTGAATGCGCGGGCATGACTAATTGCCTTTGGGGTTATTCTACGTTTGCTGCCAAACCATTGGTTAATATTCATGACTTATGTGTCAATGAGGCCTATAGGGGCTTGGGTGTGAGCACCGCTTTACTGCGTGGGGTAGAAGACCATGCGCGCACAAAAAATGCCTGCAAGGTCACTTTGGAGGTGTTGGGTAACAATGTTATTGCTAAAGCCTCATATAAAAAATTTGGCTTTAAAGGCTATGAGCTTAGTGATGGGGCTGGCACAGCAGAATTTTGGCAAAAAAACCTGTAATAAACTTTATTGATCATACGTCATTGAGGATCCCTTGATGGCTTTAAAGTATGGCAAAACGATGCGATCCATGGTTTTGTTTTAACGTCATTTAATCTGGAAATGAATTGTGAAATTATCGGCGTTTGGTAAAAAATTTGGCGGCGATGCCGGCATTGCTGTTTTAATGGATGACATATCCAGTGCGCTTTCAAGTGGTCGTGATAGTATTATGATGGGAGGTGGAAACCCTGCTAATGTCCCAGAAATTGAAGCGATCATGTGTCAACGTCTTAAAAAATTAGCTAATGATCCAGCTTCTGTAAGCCAGCTTCTTGGTCGTTATGATCCTCCTCAAGGCAATGCAGATTTAATAGATGCGGTAGCTTACTTATTTAGCAAAAAACTGGGCTGGCCTGTTACACGGCACAATATTGCCCTCACTAATGGCAGCCAGTCGGCATTTTTTATGTTGTTTAATATGCTCGCAGGGGAGTTTGAAGACGGCAGTTATAAACAGATTCAACTGCCTATGGCCCCTGAATACGTTGGCTATGCAGATGCAGGGATTGCGGGCGACTTATTCACTGCAGCGCACCCCATTATTGATGAATTAGAGCCAAGCCAGTTACGCCAATTTAAGTACAAAGTGCAATTTGATCAGTTAAATGTGGGGCCCTCTACAGGTGCCATCTGTGTATCAAGGCCAACCAACCCCACAGGTAATGTGATTACCGATGAAGAAGTTGAGCAGCTAGATGCCTTGGCACAGGCCAATAAAGTGCCATTGATTATAGATGGTGCTTATGGTCTACCATTTCCAGGCTTGATTTACACACCTGCCACACCTTTTTGGAATGACAATACGATTGTGTGTTTGAGCCTGTCTAAATTTGGCTTGCCAGGGGTACGCACAGGCATCGTGATTGCTAACGAAGAAACCATCCAAACCCTTGCAAGCATGAACGCCATTATCAATCTAGCCAGTGGCAGCTTTGGTGCAGCTTTAACGACAGATTTAATTAAATCTGGTGAAATAATCGATTTAAGCCAAAAGGTGATACGCCCAGCTTATGAAGCACAGTTGGCATTTGCACAAAAAACCTTACACGGTTTGATGGATCCGGCCATTCCCTATGCCATGCACAAACCAGAAGGCACGATGTTTCTTTGGTTGTGGTTTAAAGACATGCCTATAAGCAGTCAGGCGCTTTATCAGCGCTTAAAAGATCGGGGTGTGATTGTGGTTTCTGGGCATCATTTCTTTGTCGGCATCACTGACCACTGGCAACACCAACATGAGTGTATTCGCATAAACTATGCCGCTCAAGAGCCCCAGCTTATCGCTCAAGGTTTGGCAGTCATCGCCGAAGAAGTGCGCAAGGCCTATGTAAGCTAAAATACATATAGGACGGTGTGCTGATGATGGTGGTTTTGCAACCCAATTAGGCAGATTCTTGTCGCATTATCCCTATCCAAGCGATTAAAAAAACAGTATCGTGGCGGCTAATAATCAGCACTATGGTGGAGATATACGCCGTGTTGCAAGAAATAAAAGCCAGCTGGGCACTGCTATTAGGCATTGGATTTATCATGGTAGGCAATGGCCTCCAAGGTACATTGCTGGGCGTGCGCGCTAGTTTAGAAGGGTTTGACGTATTGACTACAGGTGTGGTCATGTCGTTTTATTTTTCGGGCATGTTGGTTGGTAGTATTTTAACGCCAAAGTTAGTGTCAAGAGTAGGTCACATACGCGTATTTGCGGCGTTGGCCTCTACTGCATCCATCGCTATTTTATTGCACAGTATCTATATCAATCCCTATACGTGGAGTTTGATGCGCTTTGTTACAGGGATCTGTTTTTCTGGTTTGTTTGTGGTGACAGAAAGCTGGCTAAATAACCGAGCCAGCAATGAAAATCGTGGGGCTATATTGTCAGCCTACATGGTGGTGGTGACCTTAGGTATGGGCAGTGGCCAGTTTTTACTTAACGTGGCAGACCCTGCTAGTACGCAATTATTTATCCTTATTTCTGTGATTATATCGTTTGCGCTTGTGCCGATATTGCTCACGGCCAGACCAGCGCCAGCCTTTGATCAGTCTGTAAGCATGTCTATCTTTGCGTTATACAAAGTCTCGCCCTTAGCTGTGGTGAGTAACGCTTTAACAGGTGCAGCACATGGCACCGTGTTTGGCTTAGGCGCGGTATATGGCTTAGCAAAAGGGTTTGATAATAGTTTAATCGCTTTATTTATGGCGTCTTTTTTGTGGGGTGGTTTCTTATTACAATGGCCCATAGGATGGCTCTCTGACAAGTATGGCCGTCGTGGTGTTATGCTTATTAATGCAATCGTTGGCGTGGTGTTGTGTTTGTTGGCTTCTATATGGGATACCACTAGCGCCAGCTATATTCCACTGATCGTGATTGTTGGTGGCTCGGTTATGCCTATGTATTCTTTATGCATTGCCTATGCCAGTGACAGGCTATCTCCAGAACAAATTGTGTCCGCCAGTGGCGCTATGGTGATGGCTTCAGGCATTGGCCTAAGTTTGGGGCCAATTATGGTGGCTTATGCCATGGCTACCCTTGGCCCCAATGTTTATTTTATAGCCATTGCCATTGCATTTGTTGCCATTGCTTTAGCCGTGTTAAATAGTATGCGCTCGCGTGAAGTAACCCCAGAAGATGTGGAAGAGCAGTCACCCATATTGGCAGCTGGTGTGATTGGTACACCTATTGCTGCATTTGCAGCACCAGATGCGCAAGATTATGCACAAGCCCTTGAAGGTGATGAGCTAGAACAATTGGATGATAGTGAAGAATGGACTCAAGCGCCTATGGCTGGCCCAGAAATTGCGATTCCAGATACTTATGAAGCTTTAGAAGAAGATCACTTTTAACCTATGGTTCAATGAGCCTATATGAGCCCTTAGTTTTATAAGGGCTCATATAGGCTTAGTCTAAACCAATAAAACCACCCGTTTGATGTTGCCAAAGTTTAGCGTAAATACCACCATGGGTGAGCAGCTCTTGATGGGTGCCTTGTTCCATAATCTGGCCATTGTCTATGATCACTAGACGATCCATGGCTGCGATAGTGGATAAACGGTGCGCTATAGCAATCACAGTTTTGCCTTCCATCAGGCGATTTAAGCTGGTTTGAATGGCCGCTTCTACTTCTGAATCTAACGCGGAGGTGGCTTCATCTAATACCAATATAGGGGCGTTTTTCA
>JAIBDW010000112.1 GCA_024686035.1 Oceanospirillaceae bacterium | reverse complement strand
TTCCTTTAAAGTTTGGCTTAACAGATGAGAGGTTAAATGCGGGTTAATGGTTGCTTGGCTAGCCATGGCGATGTGAGCGCAAGCCAAGGCTGCACACGCACGCTCATGGGCTTTGTGACCTTGTAACCAAGCATCAGCAATAGCCGCCATCATAGCATCTCCGGCACCGTTGCTATTGACGATATCTTGAGTGTTTGCAGGCATATTGGGGGCTATGATAAAACACTGGTTTACATCACAAAAAAGTAGACCTTTGGCACCTAAGCTTAAATACAAATTTTTCACGCCTTGGTCCATAAACCATGTGGCTATTTGCACTAGCTGCGCGTTAGAAGGGTGAGACCCAAAATCTGTGCCAGCCAACGCTTGAGCTTCTAATAAATTGGGTTTGAGGCTATGTATACGAGACAAAAAGGGCAACATGCGTGTGGCTTTAAAAACAGAAACAGTGTCTACAAAAAACAGCTGATTGGGTAAGCTTTCAACTAAAAATGCCAAACAATTGGGCGATAAATTAGCATCTAAAATCACCATAGATGCGTTTTTTAATTGTGGTAAAAACGCCTTTAGTTGGGCCTTTCCAAATTGATCTATCAAGGCCATATCGGCAATAGCAATTTCCATTTCACCGGTATCACTGACAATGGATAAATAAGTGGAAGTGGACTGACCTTCCAGCACCACCATACATTGGGTTTGCACTCCCAACTTGTGGCAATGATGTTTAAGCAAAGCGCCGTTTGCATCATTGCCTACAGGGGCCATCAACATACAAGTTTGGCCCAAACGCGCTAGGTTTTCTGCAATATTTCTGCCCACACCCCCTGGGCTAGATGACACTTTGCCAGGGTTGGAGGTATGGGATTTAAGCGCCTTTTGCGCCAAGCCCAAAAGGTCCATGTTGGCCCCACCGACGACGACACTGTATGGTTGCATGTATGGTTTCGTATAAGGTTTTATAAAAATTCTGCGTGGCTATCTGGCTGCTGACATACGGCCAAAGCCTCTTTAAGTGACACGGCACCATTCATCAATGCGCGGCCCACAATGACACCTGCAATATTGGGTAGCATACGCAAGGTGGAAATATCATCTAAGGTTTTTACGGCACCGCTTGAAATCACTGGAATATGCAACTCATCTACCATTTGTGTGGTGATAGAAAATGTGGCTTCTGGGTGATCATCATCCAGGTCGATGTCAGTGTAAATAATCGCAGCCACACCATGCTTTTGTAGGTCTTTTGCTACTTCTAAAGGGGTATAAATGGTTTCTTGCGTCCAGCCATGACACATGACTTTATTTTGACGCGCATCAATGGACACCACCACCTGGCCTGGGTACTGGGCACACAATTCCTGTAAAAAATGACGATCTTCAATCGCTGCGGTACCAACCACTACTCTAGAGGCGCCATGTTCAAACCAAAAACGAGCACCTTCCAAGGTGCGAATACCACCACCCACTTGCACTGGCACATCCACGGCTTGAATGATTTCTAATACGGCTTGGTGATTGTCATGGCCGCCGCGCATGACGTTATCTAGGTCTACTAGGTGCAGCACTTGAGCGCCGTTTGATACGTGTTGCCTGGCCACCTCTAAAGGCGATATGTCATAAACGATAGGGTCTTGCATGTGGCCACGGCGTAAGTTAACACAGAGGCCTTGTTGTATTTCTATGTCTGGATAAATGACCATCTTTGCATTCCTCTTTTTTATCACTTCTCTTTATTTTTCTGTATTTTTCTTTTTTTGTCTTCTCTAGCATACCCTGACGCGGCAAAATATCCAACTAACAGTGAAGTGTGACATGGGCAAGGCTGTTATAATGCCTGCCAAAGGTTATTACGCCTTAAAACCAATGTGATTTAAAAATGATTGAAAAAGACATTATCATTATAGGTGGAGGAGCCGCAGGTTTTTTTGCTGCCATCAATATAGCCAAACAGGCACCTCACCTTAACGTGGCTATTTTAGAGCGCGGCCAAACAGGCCTCGCCAAAGTGAAAGTGTCAGGTGGAGGCCGATGTAATGTCACACACGCGGAGTTTATTCCTAGCGAATTGGTGCAAAACTACCCCCGTGGTGAGCGAGAGTTACTAGGCCCGTTTCATCAGTTTATGACAGGCGATACCATGGCTTGGTTTGAAGAACGTGGGGTCGCTTTGAACATAGAAGAGGATGGGCGTATTTTCCCTGCATCCAATTCATCGCAAACCATTATCGATTGTTTTTTGAGTGAAGCCGAACAATATAAGGTGGATATACTCTACAGCCATGCACTAAAAACCCTCACACACAAAGGCAATCAGTTTCAGCTAGACACAACACAAGGCCATTTTTGCGCCAACAAAATAGTTATCGCCACAGGCAGTAATGCCAAAATATGGGATCTATTAGAAGGCTTAGGCCACAAGGTAGCACAAGCGGTGCCTTCATTATTTACCTTCAAAATAAATGACGCACGGATCAAAGACATTCCAGGCGTGGTGGCAGAGCAGGTGGAGGTAAAAATACTGGGCACAAATCTACACAGTGAAGCGCCTTTGCTGATTACCCACTGGGGCATGAGCGCCCCTGCTATTTTAAAGTTGTCCGCCTTTGGCGCATTGGAAATAGCCAAGCGAGATTACCAATTTCAAATACAAGTTAACTTTATTCGTGAGTCTTTTAACGATTGCTTAGAAGCCCTAAAGCACTCAAAGCTCGCCCTGGCAAAAAAGGCTGTGTTTAAATCCACCCAATTTAACCTGCCCAAACGTTTATGGCAGAAGCTTGTGTTAGCAGCCCATATATCTGAAGAAGGACGCTGGGCTGATTTGAATAAAATACAAATAGAAGCACTCACTCGTGAATTGACCCAAGCGGTGTTTCATGTGCAAGGTAAAACCACCTTTAAAGAAGAGTTTGTGACCGCAGGCGGCATAGCCCTTAACGAAATTAATTTTAAGACTTTTGAAAGCAAACGCATGCCTGGGCTTTATTTTGCAGGAGAAGTGCTAGATATTGATGCCATCACTGGCGGCTTTAACTTTCAAAACGCCTGGACAGGTGCTTACATTGTCTCGCAAAACATCACAAAACCTTAACCGACCGGACCGAGCAAGCCACAGATAAATATGAGTGAAGATAAAGCGCATATTCAAAAATAACCTTAGCCTATAGTCGGCAGACCCCATTTACTAGCGTATAATACTGGCTGATTTTTAAACTATGGACGTGTTACCAATGACCGACTTCACCGACTATAAAGTTGCCGATATCTCTTTAGCCGCATTTGGCCGTATGGAAATCGACATTGCCGAAACTGAAATGCCGGCGCTTATGGCACTGCACACTAAATACGCCGCACAAAAGCCTTTAGCCAATGCTAAGGTTATGGGCTGTATCCACATGACCATTCAAACAGCCGTGCTGATTGAAACCTTGGTTGATTTAGGTGCCCAAGTGCGCTGGTCTTCTTGCAACATATTCTCTACCCAAGACCACGCCGCCGCTGCGATTGCCGCTGCAGGTATTCCAGTATTTGCTTGGAAAGGTGAAACCGAAGAAGAAGCCCAGTGGTGCATCGAGCAAACGATCGTGCAAGATGGCAAAGACTGGGGCGCTAATATGATCCTAGACGATGGTGGCGATCTAACCACCATGCTGCATGAGCAATTTCCAGAAATATTGGCCAACTGCCACGGCATCTCTGAAGAAACCACCACAGGCGTTCACCGTTTAGAAGAAATGCTAGAAGCTGGCACGCTTAAAGTCCCTGCGATTAACGTTAATGACGCCGTGACTAAGAGTAAAAACGATAACAAATACGGCTGTCGTCATTCTTTAAATGATGCCATCAAACGCGCTACAGACCATTTGTTAGCCGGTAAAAAAGCCCTAGTGATTGGTTACGGCGACGTAGGCAAAGGGTCTGCAGCCTCGTTACGCCAAGAAGGCATGATCGTTAAGATCACTGAAATAGACCCTATTTGTGCAATGCAGGCGTGCATGGACGGCTTTGAAGTGGTATCCCCTTTTATAGACGGCGTAAACACTGGCGACATCAGCTGTATCAACACTCTATTGATGGGCACCACAGACATCATCGTCACCACCACAGGCAACACCAATGTGTGTGATGAAAACATGCTAAAGACCATTAAAAATGGCGCTGTGGTATGTAACATCGGCCACTTTGATAACGAGATCGACACCGCCTATATGCGTGCGAACTGGAAGTTTGAAGAAGTGAAGCCTCAAGTACACAAGGTATACCGTGCTGCAGACCAAAACAAAAGTGACTTTGTGCTGCTGTTGTCTGAAGGCCGCTTAGTGAACTTGGGTAACGCAACAGGACACCCATCACGCATTATGGATGGCTCTTTCGCCAACCAAGTGCTAGCTCAAATGCACCTATGGGAAGCTAAGTTTGCAGACCTAAGTGAAGCGGATAAAAAAGCCAACTTATGGCTAAAAATCTTACCTAAAAAGCTAGACGAAGAAGTGGCAGCAGACATGGTGGCAGGTTTTGGTGGCGTGATGACAAAGCTCACTACCACTCAAGCAGACTACATCAACGTGCCATTTGATGGCCCGTTTAAGTCAGAAAGCTATAAGTACTAAACGACTCGAGGCGGCCATGCCGCCTCGTTCTTCCCTCCGTCATTACTCACCCGTCACTGCAAACCCCTTCCTCCGCATGGCGCCCCCACCCAAAAACCGTCTTTGAGAGTTTCTCCCTTGTCTTTAATAGCACAGCGAAGCTGTGCTATTAAACTATTTTCTGCAAATCCAAAAATACCCGCTACACTTTAAATAACTTACTCGGATTCACTCTCAGTAGGCCAATCACTGCACAGCGCCGAACTTGAAATATAGCAAAGCCAAAAATACAGATCAGGATGTTCTGTACGAGCAGGATTATCAACATGGATGTTGGTTTAAAAGTGCGGGGCAAGGATGCCCCGCCGCTTATACAAATGCATAGCTAATTAGACACTCTCACTAGTTAAACCTAGCCATCAAGATCGAGCACTCCTTCTCTAAAATGTCTGCAAATGACAATTTTGCTTATCATTATGAAATAATTCATGCTAAAACTTAAATTTGATGGTATCAAATTTAAGTTTTGCTTATCATTATGAAATAATTCATGCTAAAACTTAAATTTGATGGTATCA
>JAIBDW010000001.1 GCA_024686035.1 Oceanospirillaceae bacterium | reverse complement strand
TATATATTTTATTTAAAATATATAACGACAGCTCAACTGGCGAAGTCAAGCTATTGTTTTATGTCCAGCTTTAATCTAAAACCTAACCGACGATAGAGACATCTTCAGCTTGAATGCCTTTATCGCTTTCAGTAACGCTAAAACGAACACGTTGACCTTCTAATAACGAACGGTGGCCCTTGCCACGAATAGAGCGAAAGTGAACAAACACATCATCACCTTGATCACGAGTTACAAATCCAAAACCTTTGGTGACGTTAAACCATTTCACTGTGCCAGATTCACGATTTGGATCATCATCCATTTCATCCCACTGGTCATCATCTTCCACGCCAGCAGAAACAAATTTAGCCCCCGTCGCAAGAGTAGCTACCCAAAACATGGCAAAAGCGACACCAGCGACTAACTCAAATTGAGCGTTAACAATGTTTGAAGCATGAACAATTTCATCTAAAATAAACGGTAATGCCAAAGCGGCAATTAAACTAATAATGAAGCTATAAATAAATAATGTACGTCTCATAATGACTCTATATCTCTAATTTTATTGTTTTAAATAACACCATCGCACCACTACCTCTGCCTGTTTGCATATGCGAGCTTGCATAAAGGCGGTACAATCACGCAAGATTATAGAAAAACCCGCGACCAATCAAACACTTGATTTATAAAACCCCCTTTTTTTGCAACTTTTTGAGCATATCATGACAAATACCGCCGATATCGTCGAACTACAGCAACAAATCGCTTTTCAAGAGCAAACCATAGACACCCTTAACGAAGTTGTCAGCAAACAACAAAAAGATCTGACTAGGATAGAGCGCACTTTAGGTTTGCTCGGCCAACAGATGAAAAACTTGCAGCAAGCAGCCGATGCCGGACAAGGCGGGGCAGAGGCAAATGAGCCACCGCCGCACTATTAACCTGCCCAGCCGTGTTACTTGGACGAGAAGCTTTTGTTCACGTAAATATCAAATCGATTAGACTTACCTTCAAGTCGATACATGGGTTTATGCTGGTCAAGGTCTGGTGCAATACGGGGCCGCTTTACCACCACCCGATGACTCGCTAACGCTAAGGCTTTAGCCAGCAAAAGATCTGCATCTGGGTCACTCCCCACCAACTCTCTAAAAATTGCCATTTCTTTTTTTACTTGGGCAGATTTACCAGAGTGAGGGAACATTGGATCTAAATAGATCACTTGAGGAGCAATCCCATGCCATGAATCCATCATAGACAAAGCATCGCCTGGTTTGAGATTCATGCTCGCCACAATATCGCCCACATCAATGTCCAGCTCTGCTCTAGCTAAGCCATCCTTAAGCAGCGCCCGCACTACAGGCTGACGCTCAACCATAGACACGGTGCACCCTAGGCTCGCCAAAACGAAGGCATCGCTACCCAACCCTGCAGTTAAGTCCAAGATACTAGGCCGCACTGACCCCTGCATCCCAACCGCTTTAGCCAACTGTTGCCCTTTACCGCCACCAAATACTCGGCGATGGCGCGATTTTCCTGCTGCAAAATCCACACGTATCGCGCCACTTCTACCATCAACTGGCTCTAAGCCCAAACCTTGGGCCGTAAAGCGTAAAACAAAATCATACTTGTCACTTTGTTTTTTTACCACAGGCACATTAAGCTCCAGGGCCAGCACCTTCTCTAACGACTGAAACCCGGAAGCTACAACTGCTAATTTAATGTGGGTAGTATCAGCCAACATAACCCTAATCCCAAAACAATACGATAAGCGACAAAAGGCCACATCCCCATACGACTAATAATGCGCATAAATAAAACAATGCATAACCAGGCGCTCAAAAAAGACACCATAAACGCGATCAGCATCGGCGCCCAAGCAATAGCAATGGTTGTCGTTGCCAGCTCAAAGCTTATCAGGCTAGAGGCCGCTAGAATAATCGGTATGGACATTAAAAATGAAAAACGTGCCGCTGCTTCTCGGGTGTATCCAAGCATCAAAGCCGCTGTCATGGTGATACCTGAGCGAGAGGTTCCTGGTAATAAAGCCAAGGCCTGAGCTAAGCCTATGTATATTGTATGCCGCCAGTTCATAGCGGACATGTGATGCAGTCTGCGGCTGCGCCAATCAGCAAAGCCTAACAGCAA
This sequence comes from Oceanospirillaceae bacterium, assembly GCA_024686035.1. Taxonomy (GTDB): domain Bacteria; phylum Pseudomonadota; class Gammaproteobacteria; order Pseudomonadales; family Balneatricaceae; genus Njordibacter. Next base: position 87,475 of record JAIBDW010000001.1, on the reverse strand, counting down.
GCCAAAAACTAGCGTAGTCACAATCACTACCCAAAGCATTCGTGCATTCACTTCAATCCAATCCTTTAATACCAAGCCAAAGAACATGGCGGGCAAGGTGGCCACTATTAACATTAAAGCTAAGGTTGCGTGTGGGTTTAAACGTCGCTCTTGTTGCCAGTGATACAGGCCTAAAACCATCGCGATTAAGTCGCTGCGCAGATAGAAAATCACCGCTAATAGGCTGCCTAAGTGGACGGCCACATCAAAACTTAAGCCTTGATCTGGCCACCCTAACAATAGACTTGGGAATAATAGATGGGCAGAGCTAGAAATGGGTAGAAATTCAGTAATGCCCTGAATTAGAGCAATGATACTGGCCTGTATCCAATCCATGGGGCAATCCTCAATAAAAGTGGGAGGCTATTGATAACGTGGTAATTTTTGCCAGGTCACCTCGTCTCGCAAATACACTGGCAAAGCATCCTCAGGCGCACATTGGCGCCCTAAAGAAAAATCTGCCGCTGCTAAGCGTACCATTTCTAGAGCTCTTGGTTCTAGTTCAGGCCTTATTGATTGCGCATCAGTGATTATGTTTTGTGGCATATTCGTAACAGACATGCCGCTACCACAAGCCACATAATGACTGTTCATCACTTCAACCTGCAAAGGCGAGCAAACTCTTTCAGCAATTTGTGCAACAGCAAGGTCGGGGTGATTTTCATCGATGACGTACTCGCCCCAATAAACCTCGCCCATACGCGCATCTAAACTACAGGCATAAGACAAACCAGCGACACTTGAATGAGCATGGGCACGAAGCGCAAGGGCGGCAAGGGTGGATATGGGCAATACTTTACACCCAATGCCAAAGGCCAAGCCCTGGGCGACACCTGCAGCAATGCGAATACCAGTGAATGATCCTGGACCACGGCCATATGCGATTGCATCAAGACTGGACATCTTAACGCCAGTCTCAAGTAACAACTCTTTCACCATGGGCAGTATGCGTTTTGTATGCTGACGCTGGGCCAGCTCTTCTTGACCTATCAAAACCCCAGTGTCGCTCCATAGAGCAACGCTGCAAGAATGACCAGAAGTGTCCAGCGCCAAGATAGAGGCCATGGGTTGCGTTACTTATCTAGCGCACAAAAGACAGCCTCTTTAATATCGGTCACACTACCTACGCCAGCAATGTAATGATAAGCAGGGGCGGCAGATCCTTCAGACACAATCAGTGCTTTATAGAAGTTCACTAAAGGTGCGGTTTGTTCATGGTACACACTTAAACGTTGGCGCACTGTGTCTTCTTGATCATCAGCACGCTGCACCAAGTCCTCACCTGTCACATCGTCTTTACCTGCCTGCTTCGGCGCGTTGAAAGTGAGGTGATACGTGCGACCAGAGCCTGGATGCACACGACGACCACTCATACGTTGAATAATTTCAACATCAGCCACGTCAATTTCAATCACACCATCAATCGCCACATTGGCATCTTTTAATGCTTGAGCTTGAGGAATAGTGCGTGGGAAGCCATCAAACAAGAAGCCATCCTTACAATCATCTTGCGCAATACGTTCTTTAACTAAATTGATAATCAATTCATCTGAAACCAAACCACCTTCGTCCATGATCTTCTTGGCCATTTTACCTAGTTCTGTGCCTGCTTTTACAGCAGCACGCAGCATGTCGCCGGTAGAGATCTGGGGAATGCCATACTTTTCTGTAAGGTATTGTGCTTGTGTGCCTTTGCCTGCGCCTGGCGCGCCTAAAAGGATTAATTTCATGATCTAGCTCCAAAAATTTAAATACTGTGGCTTTTATTTAATCACCCAATTAACCTATATTCGATTAAATTAAGATGCCTTAGCAAAAAAACAATAACAAAACACAAAGTGCTCCTAGTTATTATTTACTTGCTGAGAAACCCATTACACAGCCATAAGTTTAACAGGGCCGCGTAGTTTAACTAAAACACAGCTTCAGCGCCATGCTTCTAAAGTGGAATCAGCTTATACCGGTTATGGCAAGTGGATAGATCAGCCGCTACAGGCCTTGCGCCTTGGCTTCGTTCCAGCCAGCATCCATACGCTCTAAACTGACATTCTCTAGCTGCTCACCCGAGGCTAATATCTGGGCCTCTAAAAAACGAAAACGTCTCTCAAATTTAGCATTAGCGCCACGCATCACCTGCTCGGGATCTTGTTTTAAATGCCGCGCCATATTCACACAGGCAAACATTAAATCGCCTAATTCTTCTAGGGTATGGTCTTTATCACCACTAGCAAACGCCTGTTTAACTTCCTCTAATTCTTCAGCCATATTCGCTAAAACAGGCGTTGGGTTAGGCCAGTCAAAGCCCACATTGGCAGCACGTTTTTGTAATTTGGCACTACGCTGCATAGCAGGCAACGCACTGGGCACATCATCTAAGACAGAGTGCTGCTGCTTAGCATCACGTTCATTTTGCTTAATACTTTCCCAGTTTTTGAGGACTTGCTCGGCATCTATAACACTGCCGTCTTGATTGTCATCATGGGCACTATCTCCGAAAACATGAGGATGGCGGCGAATAAGTTTGTCTGCCATAGTTTGAGCCACATCGGCAAATTCAAAGCTGCCTTCTTCACGAGCAAGTTGACAATAAAACACCACTTGGAATAACAAATCCCCTAGCTCATCACGCAGTTGAATTCGGTCATCAGACTCTATCGCATCCGCAACTTCGTAGGCCTCTTCTAAGGTATGGGGCAAAATACTACGAAAATCTTGCTTTAAATCCCACGCACAACCACCATCAGGATTACGTAATTGGGCCATGATATCCAACAAATTTTGCATCGCATCACTAGTTTGAGTGGTATTTTCAGCCATTTTTTTGTCGCCTCACATCTAATACATTAGGCAGCTGACTGATTTTATCTAAAATCCTGCCCAGCAAGTCTAATCGGGGTATATCGATCGTCATAGCGATCGTCGCCGAGTGAGTCTTTTTATCAACGTTAGTGCTGATATTGCCTAAGTTAACATTTTCATTTCCCAACACCATGATCACTTCACTCAACAATCCAGAGCGATCAACCGCTTCAATATAGATGTCTACAGGATAAGTGTGTTCACTGTTACCTGACCAATTGACTTCAATAATACGTTGGCGATCACGTTCAGCCATGTTCATAATATTAAGGCAATCTTGTCGATGGACAGACACCCCTCGAGTAAGGGTAATAAAACCAGTAATAGCATCCCCTGGAACTGGCTTACAACAATTAGCAATACTGGTAAGTAGATTACCCACTCCCGCAATTTGCACATCGTTACCCACGGCAGATAGAGACTTAGCCTTACCATTCAAAAGACTCAGATCTAGCTGTTTTTTAGGCTTGAGATTAGGCTCTACTTGCTGTTGGGCAGCGTTAATAACCTGGGTTAGCCGCAAATCTCCAGCGCCTAAGGCGGCATACATATCATCTACTTGTTTAAAGTTGATCTGCGTCGCAATGAGAGCGTAATCTACCCCACTAATGGCCATGCGGCGCATTTCTCGCTCAACTTGGTGACGCCCTGCAGCGGCATTTTTATCTTTATCAAGTTGTTTGAAGTAGTGGCCAATTTTAGCCCGAGTGCGGCCTGCCGTAACATAGCCCAAGTTTGGGTTCATCCAGTCGCGACTAGGTGCTCCACCTTTGGAGGTCATTATCGAGACTTGATCTCCAGTTTGAAGCGCATAGGTTAAGGGGACGATACGACCATGTATTTTTGCGCCACGGCAGGTATTGCCCACTTCTGTATGCACTCTATAAGCAAAGTCTATGGGTGTGGCGCCGTTGGGCAAATCAACGACATGGCCATCTGGGGTGAACACGTAAATCCGGTCTTGGTCCACATCACCTTTAACTTGATTAACAAACTCATCACCATCACCCACTTCATCATGCCACTCTAATACTTGGCGCAACCATGCAAGTTTGTCATCATAAGAATTACCAGAGCTATTAATGTCTGTGCCCTTGTATAACCAATGGGCACAAACGCCAAGCTCAGCCTCGTCATGCATAGCAAAGGTGCGGATCTGGATTTCTACAACCTTACCCTCTGGCCCAATCACCGCAGTGTGTAAAGAACGATAGCCATTTTCTTTAGGGGTGGCAATATAGTCATCGAACTCTTGGGGGATATTACGCCACAACCCATGAACGATACCCAAAGCGGTATAACAGTCAGTCAATTCAGGCACTAGTACACGTACCGCCCGCACGTCATAGACTTTAGAGAACTCAATATTTTTGCGTTGCATTTTTCGCCAAATACTGTAGATGTGCTTAGCTCTTCCCATCACATCAGGCACAATACCAGCACCTTTAAGCTGCTGTGTAAGGTTAGCTAATACGCGTTCAATATAATCTTGCCTATCCATGCGCCGTTCATCTAAATAAGACGCAATTTCTTTGTAAGCATTAGGCTGAAGGTAACGAAATGAAAGGTCTTCAAGCTCCCATTTAATGGCGCCTATACCTAGACGGTGGGCCAATGGGGCGTATACATCAAACACTTCGCGAGAAACCAGATAACGTTTCTTTCGATCAACGTTTTTCACAGCTCGAATAGCGCAGGTGCGCTCAGCAAGTTTGATCAGTGCAACACGCACATCATCCACTAGGGATACCAGCATCTTACGCACATTAGTAAGCTGACCATCAGACTGGCCTAAAATACTATCTCGTGTGGGGCTTTGTAAGCTACTTATGGCGGCCATTTGCAGCACACCATCAATTAACGAAGCCACTACTGGCCCAAACCTGTCCTTCACTTCTTTTAAGGCGAGTTTGTCTTCACGTACAGCACGATACAAAACTGCAGCGACTAAAGTCTCTTCATTAACTTGCAAGGTGGTTAATATTTCAGCCATTTCAAGGCCAGTGCGAAAACAATCGACCTCTTGCGTGGCCCAAACATCCTCACTTTTACTCGCATGGTCGCGCACTTTTTGGGCCAGCTCACATGCTTGTTGCAGAACACCTGCATCTGACAGCTCGACTAGATTTTTCAGGCCTGCCATCCAAGCTTGAATATCAACATTACCATCAGCGTAAGTGGGGTGTAGCGCGCGTACTTGTACCATACTCAAATCTCGTAAATTATCACCCCAAAGGAGCACCCACTATTTTAGTTCCTTACCCGCCCTGACGCGCCAGTTTTACGTTATTTTACGTTTGTACCAACAAGCAGTGCCATTACTTCTAAGTGGGGGGTATGGGGGAACATATCTACACAACCCACTTTATCAACGCGAAACCCTAGGCTTTCAAACTCTTTTAAATCCCGCGCCATAGAGGCTGGGTTACATGACACATAGACAACACGCTCTAGCGGCTGATCTTTAAGCATTTGAGCAATGCCTTTGGCCCCTGCTCGAGGCGGATCCAATAACGCTTTATTGAAAGACTTTCTTTGCCATTGTTTGCGAGCACTGGTTTCAAACAAGTCTGCATGTTCAAAATCCACTAACGCCAAGCCGTTACGTCGAGCATTGTGACGACCTTGCTTAACCATGTCATAGTCACCTTCTAAGGCCAATACTGTAACATGTTGATCCGCCATGCTAGCAATAGGTAAAGAGAAATTACCTACACCGCTGAATAAATCTAACACTTGATCACCTGCACAAAGCTCAAGCCACTCAATAGCTTGGTTGATCATGCCTTGGTTGACCTTGGCGTTGACTTGGAGAAAATCTTGCACGGCAAATTCCAACTCAATCAACTTATCGATACCTGCTACTGACACACTATAACTTAAGGCGTCTTTAGTGCCGCTAAGCCACAGGTCATCCTCATCAGTTTGCTGGCAAACCAAGCTGACATTGTGCTGTTGAGCAAAAGCAGACAGCAGCATCTGGTCATCAATAATGAGAGTGTCTGACACTTTCAAACTGATACACGGCCCTGAGTTGACTTGCAATATCTCGACATGAGTGACCCTTTGGGTGTGTTCCAATGTGACTAATACGCCGTGCAAAGGCACCAGTAAATCAGACAAAGTAGGCTCTAATACTGGGCAATGAGTAATAGGTACAATATGCTTATGGCCGCTTTGGCGAAAACCTAACAATAAGGTTTTGCTGTCAGCAAAGTATCGTGTAGCAAGCTGTGCACGGCGCCTGTAACCTAAGTTTTCTCCCACAATAGGTTGAGCCCATTGCTGAGGTTCAATGTTGGCTAAACGGCGCAATTGTTCAGCAATCGCGGCCTGTTTATAGCTCACTTGAGCCGCAGGCTCTAGATGCTGTAACTGACAACCACCGCAGGTATCATAAACAGGACAAAATGGTGTAACACGTTGATCACTGGCCTGCTTTATTTCCAACAAGCGAGCCTCTGTATGGGTTTTATGATCACTTAGCACTTCAGCCTTGACCGACTCACCTTGCAATCCGCCTTCCACAAAAATTGTTTTGCCCTCCCAGCGACCCACACCACGACCATCGTGGCTTAGGTTGTCAAGCTCAAGGCTAAGGTGCTTACCCACAGGCAAAGTGACAATTTCAATATCCACTTGAGCTTGAGAGCGCTTTTGCTTTGCAGACGCCGAAGGATTTTTTAGTTTAAGTTTGCGCTGTAAGGGCGATAAACGAGCCATGATTATGTAAATACTCCAGTGGATAAATAGCGATCGCCACGATCACAAATAATACAAACGATAACGGCGTTTTCTACCTGTTTAGACAGGCGTAGCGCACCCGCTACACTGCCACCAGAGGAGACCCCAGCAAAGATGCCTTCCTCAGTAGCAAGGGCTTTCATAGTGGCTTCGGCTTCGGCTTGATCCATATCAATAATGGCATCGACCTTGGCTGCATCAAAAATATTGGGCATGTAAGCTTCTGGCCAACGGCGAATGCCCGGAATTTGTGAATCTGGTGTAGGACGTAATCCATGAATCTCAATAGATGGGTTTTGTTCCTTAAAATAGGCTGACAACCCCATAATGGTGCCTGTAGTCCCCATGGAACTGACCATATGGGTGATTTTACCTTGCGTTTGCTGCCATATCTCTGGCCCAGTAGTACGGTAATGGGCCAATGGATTATCACTATTAGCAAACTGATCTAGCACTTTACCTTCACCACGAGCCTGCATGGCCATGGCTAAATCTCTTGCGCTTTCCATGCCTTGCTCAGCAGTTACAGTAATCAGCTGGGCCCCATAAGCAGCCATAGATGCCTTGCGCTCTGAGCTCATGTTATCCGGCATAATCAGTTTGAGTTTGTAGCCTTTAATAGCGGCAACCATAGCTAAAGCAATACCTGTGTTACCACTAGTTGCTTCAATCAGCACATCACCTGGCTGAATGTCACCGCGTTTTTCTGCCTCAACAATCATACTCAAAGCGGGGCGATCTTTAACAGAACCTGCAGGGTTGTTACCCTCAAGCTTAGCCAGAATAATATTGCTGGTTTTACCTGGTAAACGCTGCAAACGTACCAAGGGAGTACTACCTACATAGTCTTCTATAGTGGGGAACTGATGCATACTAACCTCTAGTTAACATTTCTAGCTTAGCACTACAAAAGCTAAAGCTTGATCTAATTCATCTGCAATACTGATGTGCGCGGTTTGACTACCTAAATCAGCTTGCCTTTGCGCGGCTGCGCCACTAAGCACCAACAGTGGCGCACCCAGCTTGTCATGTTCAATGTGTATTTGCTGCCAAGAAATTCCACGGCCTATCCCTGTGCCTAGCGCCTTAGCAGCAGCCTCTTTGGCCGCAAAGCGCTTGGCTAAAAAAGCCGCAGGGTTGCTTGCCTCATCAAACTGAATCATTTCAAATTCAGTCAGTATTCGCTGTGCAAATTTACGCCCAGTGCGCTCCAATGCCGCTGCAATTCGAGCAGTTGCTACGATGTCTGTGCCAATTGCCTTAACCATAGGTGCGCACCAAGTGTATTAAACTGGACTGGGCCGATGAGGCTCACGAGCAGCCAACATTAATGCTTTCATGTTTTTCACTGCCTCAGGCAAACCCACAAATAAGGCATCTGCGATCAAAGAATGGCCGATATTAAGCTCATTAAATTCAGGAATAGCTGCAATCGCTTCTACGTTTTGAAGATTCAGCCCATGGCCACCATTAACCACTAACCCGATACTAGCAGCATATGTCGCTGCTTGCGCTATACGAGCAAGCTCTGCGCGCTGTTGGGCATGATTGGGCGCATCGGCATAAGCGCCTGTATGCAGCTCTATCAACTGGGCGCCTGTGCGCTTAGCGGCATCTATTTGCTGTTGATCAGCATCTATGAACAAAGAGATTTCTACCCCCACAGCCTGCAGACGCATACATGCCGCTTTTATCTTCGCTTCTTGGGCAATCACATCTAAGCCACCTTCAGTGGTGAGTTCTTGACGCTTTTCTGGCACCAAACACACATAAGCGGGGGCTATTTCTACCGCTAAGTCGATCATTTTATCGGTAACTGCCATCTCAAAATTCATTCGCGTTTGTAATACTTGAGCCATCAGCCGCACATCACGCTCTTGAATATGACGCGCATCTTCACGCAAATGCACAGTAATTCCATCAGCTCCGGCTTGCTCAGCATCTAAAGCTGCTTTTATTGGGTCGGGGTAACGCGTACCCCTGGCTTGGCGCAATGTTGCAACATGATCTACATTTACACCGAGTAAAATTCGATTGGGATCAACCATTTCTTTGTCCTCTTTTGATTAACACTAGCCAATAGCTCTATTCACCAAACTGACTTATTTTTTAGCCATAGTGTGAAATAAATTGCGGCTTTGTAGCGGCTTACCACCTAATATCTGATTTAAATTAGCTCGGGCCATATATTTGGCTACTTTAAGGCATTGCGGGTGGGTATATTCACCTGCGGCTAATTGCAATAATACTTGCCCACTCATCAAAGGCACATTAGCTTGCTCACTTTCTGGTTCTTGAGCTAGACAAACCCCTTGCAGTGGATGCAACACGTAGCTGCCTTCAGGCACAACGTCTTTGGCGCTTACATAGTCTTTATCTAGCACCATATGATATCCCAATTCGTCCATTAGATGGACTTCAAACGGACGCAAAGATTGCTCTAATATCGGATTATCTACTAAGCTATTTAGAAAGGCTTGGTAGTAAGCAAATAAATTAGGATGCGGATCATCAAACGCCAATAACTTGAGCAAGAGCTCATTGACATACAGACCACTATAAAGGTAATCACCAACCACCGCCAAAGGCGGGCCTGCGGCGTCAAACTGGGTGCTGGTACGCAGCTCACCGCGTCCTGTAAAACTAACCATAAGCGGCGTGAAAGGTTGAACTAATGCCCCTTTGGCAGACCTTTTACCTTGGGCTTTTCGCGCCCCATGGACAATAACCGACACCCTACCTTGATTTAGTGTAAACAAGTCTGCAATTACACTGGTTTCTCGCCATGGGCGACTATGCAATACGTAGGCTGGTTGTTGCTGCGTCATGCTATTTTAATCAAGACCATCGTAGCCCAAACTTTGCAAAGCACGCTCATCATCAGACCAACCACTTTTGACCTTCACCCAAAGCTTAAGCATGACCTTACATTCAAACATGCGCTCCATATCGACTCTGGCATCACGACCAATTTGCTTAATTCGGTCGCCCTTATCGCCTATAAGAATGCGCTTTTGCCCTTTACGCTCCACTAAAATGAGGGCACCTATATGAAGTATTGGGCCATCTTGGGCAAACTCTTCAATTTCGACCGTCATCTGATAAGGCAGCTCATCACCCAGTTGGCGCATGATTTTTTCGCGAATAAGTTCAGCGGTGATAAAGCGCGCACTGCGATCAGTGACCTGATCTTCAGGGAAAAAGTGGCGCCCGTTTGGCAGCTGGTCAAGCACACACTGCTCCAACTGCTCAACCGAAGCACCGGTATGAGCCGCAATCGGCACTAGCACAGCATCGGGTAAGCGCAGCTGCACTTCTTGTAAATAGGGCAATAAGGACTGCTTATCATCCAATATATCAATTTTATTAATGACTAAAATAACTGGGCAATTAGCCGCTTTAACTTTTTCGTACACATGCTCATCTGCATCGTTCCAGCGCGTGCGATCTACCATAAAGATGACTAAATCTACGTGCTTAAGAGCGCTTGAAGCCGCCTTATTCATGTATCGATTGATCGCCTTATCTTCTTGGTCAATATGCAGTCCAGGGGTATCTACATACACCACTTGTACTTCACCTTGAGTCTTAATACCCAAAATTTGATGACGTGTTGTTTGAGGCTTACGAGATGTAATGCTGATTTTTTGACCCAAAATGCGATTAAGCAGGGTGGACTTGCCAACGTTCGGTCTGCCGACAATAGCGACATAACCACATTTTGTGCTGCTGTCATTTTGGGCTGCTAGCCAAGTATCTAAATCTGTCATGGTATATTTTCTGCTATAAAGACTCTTGACCAAGCTGCTGTAACGCTAGCGTGGCCGATTTTTGTTCTGCGATACGACGACTTGAGGCTTTTGCCTTGGTGGGCTTAGCTAATAAATCGCTGTGGCATTCTATGGTGAACATTTGTTCATGATCCTGCCCTGTTACACCAATTAGGTGGTAAACAGGTAAATCGCACTTCTTTGCTTGCAGGTATTCCTGCAAGCGAGTTTTAGGGTCTTTTTGATTATCCAAAAGGCTTAGATTATCTAAACGAGAGGCAAACCAAGATAGAATGCGTTCCTCACAAACAGCCATACCTGCATCTTTATAAATAGCGCCGATAATGGCTTCAGTGGCATCTGCTAAAATTGACTCTCTGCGCTGCCCGCCACTTTTCAGCTCACCTGCACCAAGCTTTAAACACGGACCTACCTGCATTTCTATAGCCACTTGAGCAAGAGTCACCCCTTTCACAAGGCCTGCGCGTAAGCGGCTTAATTGGCCTTCACGCGCCTTGGGGAACTTATCAAACAAGGCATTAGCAATCACAAAATTCACAATAGAATCCCCTAAGAATTCTATTCGCTCGTAGTTGTGGTGGCCACATGAGCGATGAGTAAGCGCTAACTCCAAAAGACTAATATCATTAAAGGAGTAGCCAATGGCAGCACACAAAGTGTCAATTTTTTGCTGGTGAGCAGTCAAGGCAGGCGATTTCATATTAATCTATACGACCAGCAGTACTAAAGTTGGGCAAACTAAAGAAGCTATCCCAGTGCAGCCACACGGCAACCGCCTTACCAGTGATATTTTCTTCGGGTACAAAACCCCAATAACGACTGTCATTACTACCGTCTCTATTATCGCCCATCATGAAGTACTGCCCAGACGGAATGGTAACCGTACCATTTTCTCCAGGGTTTTTATTGCGCCATATTTGGTGTGCAACATCGCCCAACTTCTCTGTGTATATTTCTGTCGTTGGCGACGCATCAGCAACGTAGGTTTGGCTTATCTGCTGACCATTAATATAAATCACCTTATCACGCAGCTCGAGCATATCTCCTGGCACGCCAATCACGCGTTTAATAAACTTAATAGACGTGTCTTGCGGGTATTTAAACACCATGACGTCGCCTGCTTTTGGATCATTAAAATCCAGTACTTTTGTGCCTAATACAGGCAAACGCACGCCGTACTCAAACTTATTGACGACAATAAAGTCACCCACTTCAAGGGTAGGCAACATTGAACCTGAAGGGATTTGATAGGGCTCCATAAAAAAAGATCGCAACACCAAGACAAAGGCCAGTACAGGAAAAAATGATCGACTATACTCTGCAAACATCGGCTGGTGCATGATTTTTTCTTGGGCTTCTTTTGGCAGTTCTCCCGCCGCACTGGCCGTAGCCACGGCTAATGCCTTTTGCCGCGCTGGCTTCCATAGCCACACATCTAGGGCAAAACCAATACCGAACACGCCCACCAGCACTGTCAGCAATAATTCAAAATCAAAATCCATCATGTCAATGCTCCTAACTGCCTTTGAAATTTATCTGTTTGAGTTGTTAACTATCTATCTTTAGGACCGCTAAAAAAGCGTCCTGCGGAATTTCAACGCTACCTACTTGCTTCATGCGCTTTTTGCCTTCTTTTTGTTTTGACAATAGTTTTTTCTTGCGACTTATATCACCACCATAACACTTTGCTGTCACGTTTTTACGCAAGGCTTTCACCGTAGTGCGAGATACAATATTACCGCCTATAGCTGCCTGAATGGCCACATCAAACATCTGGCGAGGAATCAGCTCTTTCATTTTTTCACATAAGGCTCGGCCACGAGTCTGGGCATGATCACGATGCATAATCACCGCCAAAGCATCTACTCGCTCACCATTAATCAAAATATCTAGGCGCACAAGCTTGGCTTCTTCAAAACGCACAAAGTTATATTCTAAAGAGGCATAGCCTCGACTCACCGACTTAAGCCGGTCAAAAAAGTCTAAAACCACTTCACTCATGGGCATGTCATAGGTTAGCGCGACTTGGCTTGCAGTGAATTGCATATTTTTTTGTACACCACGCTTTTGGATGCACAAAGTAATCACGTTACCTAGGTGTTCTTGGGGCACCAAAATATTGGCCTCAACAATGGGTTCGCGCATTTCTGCCACACCGCCCATATCTGGCAGTTTTGATGGGTTATCTACATAGACCACATTGCCGTTATTAAGTTCTAATTCGTAAATTACCGTAGGTGCTGTAGTTAATAAATCAAGATTATATTCACGCTCTAAACGCTCTTGAATAATTTCCATGTGCAACATGCCCAAGAAACCACAACGAAATCCAAAGCCTAGTGCGTCAGAGCTTTCAGGTTCATAAAACAACGAAGCATCATTAAGGCTTAATTTGGCTAGTGCTTCACGGAAATCTTCATAGTCATCGGAGCTAGTAGGAAAGAGCCCTGCATATACTTGAGGCTGAACTTTTTTAAAGCCAGGCAAGCTTTCTACATCAGCGGTTTTAACATGAGTTAAAGTGTCACCCACAGGTGCACCATGAATGTCTTTGATTCCAGCAACCACATAGCCCACTTCACCGGCCCTTAGTATTCCCGTTTGTGTGCGCTTTGGGGTAAAGATACCGATGTTTTCCACACCGTATTGGATGCCCGTAGATTTGACGATGATTTTGTCTTTTTTACGTAACACGCCATTTTTTATACGTACCAAAGAAACAATACCAAGGTAGTTATCAAACCATGAGTCGATGATTAGCGCTTGCAATGGTGCATCTTCGTCTCCCTCTGGAGGAGGAATCAATTCGACTAACTGCTCCAGCACCGCTTCCATACCTAAGCCACTTTTAGCAGAAGCTTCTACGGCATCGGTGGCATCAATGCCAATAACTTCTTCTATCTCTTGCTTCACCTTATCTGGATCAGCCTGGGGAAGATCCATTTTATTCAACACAGGCACCACTTCCAAACCCAGCTCTATCGCCGTATAGCAGTTAGCCACTGATTGCGCTTCTACGCCTTGTGCCGCATCAACCACTAACAAAGCACCTTCACACGCCTCTAAAGAACGAGAGACTTCGTATGAAAAATCAACATGGCCTGGAGTATCAATGAAGTTTAGCTGATACGTTTTGCCGTCTTTACTATGGAAATCCAAGGTCACACTTTGAGCTTTTATAGTGATACCACGCTCACGCTCAATGTCCATGGAATCCAGCACTTGTTGTTCCATTTCACGATCAGACAAACCGCCACACATGTGGATAAAACGGTCGGCTATAGTGGACTTACCATGATCGATATGGGCGATGATAGAAAAGTTACGAATCAAGGTGTTGATGGCCATGAGATGACGTCCAAGTTACCCCTGCTCAAAAACCTAGATCAGGGAATATAAAAGAGCGAAATTATATCCTAGTTGAAGCTAAAAAACCGCAGCAAGGTTACCTGCTGCGGTTTTGTTAAGGTCATTTATGTCTATTTTTCTGACTTATTAGAGCATTCACAGGCTCAATCAGACTTTTGGATCACATCAACTCAACGATGTGCCATTTTTTTGTGCATTTGTTGATATTCTTCTGCTTGTTCAGGCGTGAGTAGATCCATGATTTTGGCTTGAGTATTACCTCGCTCGATTAAACGTTGTCCCATCGCTTCGCCTTGCAATGTTCCAATTTCTTTAGCCTTAGCCATATAAGCGTCGCTACCCGCGTCTAACTGAGCCAATTGATCAAGCTGCAAACTCATTACGTCCTGGTGCCCCGACATGCCTTCATGCTGAGCTTGCATCAGTGCTTTAACCGCATCCTCCTGCACATCTGTCAGGTTTAAAGTTTTAGCCATACGACGTATCATCTTTTTACTTTGTTTATGCCCATGCTTACCATCCATCTTCGCATGGCCTTTTTGGTCTCCATGGCTTGCACCATCTGCATGACAATCTTTTTTATCTGCCATCGCCACTGCGGCTCCAGCTGCACTAAGTAGGGCTAACGCCGGTATGATGATTAAGCTTCGTTTGATAGATGTTTTAATGACATTTCTCCATGTTAGTTAGTAATACCCAAATGGGTTGAGACTATTATAGAGCGTGAGAGTGTGAGAATGAGTGCGCTCACCGCAAAGGTATGCAAAGATAATGTGGTCGTTGTATAAAGACTTATCGTCGGCTATTTTAAGCGAGTCTGACTTAATCTACTTGAGCTAAGTTACCCTTTTCTTGCAACCAAGTTTTACGATCGCCTGCGCGTTTTTTAGCCAGCAACATGTCCATTACTTCCATGGTGCCATCACCTGGCTCCAAACTTAGCTGCACTAATCTTCGACTGTCAGGCTTCATGGTGGTTTCACGCAACTGAGACGGGTTCATTTCACCTAATCCCTTAAACCGCTGCACATTAACCTTACCACGCTTTTTTTCTGCTGCTATATGATCCAACACACTTTGTTTTTCGCTTTCATCAAGGGCATAAAACACTTCCTTACCTATATCGATCCGGTATAAAGGCGGCATAGCCACATAAACATGCCCTGCAGCCACTAGTGATTTAAAATGACGCACAAACAACGCACATAATAATGTTGCGATGTGTAAGCCGTCGGAATCGGCATCAGCCAGGATGCATATCTTACCGTAGCGCAACCCTTCTAAATTATCAGCCCCAGGATCTACACCGATAGCCACAGCAATATGATGCACTTCTTGGGAGGCCAGAATCTGCCCAGAATCCACTTCCCATGTATTCAATATTTTACCACGAAGGGGCAAAATAGCCTGAAACTCTCTCTCACGCGCCTGCTTGGCAGAACCACCAGCGGAATCACCTTCCACCAAGAATAACTCTCCACGGCTCACGTCAGTGCCGCTACAGTCAGCTAACTTGCCAGGCAGCGCTGGGCCTTGAGTAATTTTTTTGCGGATAACCTTTTTGCCAGCCCGCAAGCGCTTTTGAGCATGGTTAATCACTAGCTCAGCTAATACTTCGCCTTCGTCTGTATGTTTGTTAAGCCATAGACTAAATGCATCTTTTACTTCGCCAGACACATAGGCCACTATTTGACGCGAAGAGAGCCGCTCTTTAGTTTGGCCAGAAAACTGCGGGTCTTGCATTTTCACCGACAAAACAAAGCAGCATCGATCCCAAATATCTTCTGGCCCAAGCTTCACCCCACGAGGAAGAAGTGCCCGTATTTCACAAAACTCTCTTAGGGCATCCAACAAACCACTGCGCAAGCCATTAACATGGGTACCCCCTTGAGAGGTTGGTATCAGATTAACGTAACCTTCTTGGGTTAGATCGCCACCCTCTGGAAGCCACTGCACTGCCCAATCAACACCCTCAATTTCACTTTTACGGCTACCTACAAATGGTGTTTCTGGTAAACAATTGAAGCTTTCATTGGCACTTTGCAAATAGTCTTCTAGACCTTCTTGATAATACCATTCATGCTTTTCCTTAGCGGCACTGGTCAGGTCTAAGAAAGTGACCTTTAGACCACTGCACAGCACAGCTTTAGCACGTAGCACATGTTTAAGGCGTACCACAGAAAATTTAGCTGAATCAAAATACTGAGGATCGGGTAGAAAGGTGACACTCGTGCCCGTATTGCGTTGACCTACAGTATCGACTATCTCTAGGTCATTCACTTTAAGGCCATCGGCAAAAGCAATACGGTGCACCTGCCCACCACGCCTAATTTTAACTTCCAAGCTTGAAGTTAAAGCGTTCACAACAGAAATTCCTACGCCATGCAAACCACCAGAAAACTGATAGTTTTTGTTAGAAAACTTACCACCAGCGTGCAAGCGCGTAAGTATAAGCTCCACACCACTAACACCTTCTTCAGCATGTATATCTACTGGCATACCACGACCGTTATCAATGACTGTAAGTGAGTGGTCACTATGTAGAATTACATCAATTTGATCAGCATGCCCAGCTAAAGCTTCATCTACTGAATTATCAATAACTTCTTGGGCAAGATGATTAGGCCGACTAGTGTCAGTGTACATGCCAGGGCGTTTTTTAACGGGATCTAGGCCACTTAATACTTCAATAGAGTCTGCGGTGTAATTGTCTTGTGCCATGGAGTTATTTCGCCAATAAGAGTCATATTAAGGGTAGCGACAATCTAACATCTGGTCGCCAGTCTGCAATAGTAGCAGTATTTTATAATAACTGAGATGTTTTATGCTTGGGCAATCTTTGTACACTGGTCTTTATTTGGCCATTATCTAATAGAGTAAGCAGCCTTAAGCCTGGGCCCAATTCTTCTTGTACCTTATTCTCTTCTTGCTCACGGCTAAACTGCACGGCACTTGAGGGCGTCGCAAGAAATCGTGCGTGGCCAATTAATTTGTCAAATTCTTGATGTACATGGCCACACACCACCACCTTTACATTAGTATGGGCTGCAATCAAAGCATTAAATTGCTGCCAGTTACCTAGCATAATATTGTCTTGCCATAAGGAGTTAACAGGCACTGCATTGTGATGCATAAACACAGATACTGGGGTTTGTGAGTCAAAACTTAACACCTGCTCCAGCTCTTCCATCTGTGCTGAGGACACACTGCCCCCACCACAACCATCTGCAAGCTCGGTGGTGTTTAACATCACTAAGCGCCAATGGTCATAATCTAACACACGCACTTGTCCAACAGCCTGACCAGAGACCTGCGCCATAATCAATGTATTGTCATGATTACCTGGCAACCAAATACATGGATAAGGTAAGTTTTTGAGCTTACTTGCCAAACGAACATAAGCAGCTTGGCTACCAAAGTTACTCAGATCACCCGTCAAAATCAACAAATCAACTGGCCCATGATTTTGCAACCATATCAAACACTGATCAACATGCTTATCCGCATCAATACCCTTGTAAGCAGTGTTAGGGTTTTCTTGTAAGTGACAATCGGTGATTTGTGCAATTTGTAACGTCATATGCTACCCCACTGAGCTTGCAGCCTTGGGTAATGTTGCTGGAGCCACTGAGCAGCGATAATAGTAGCCGCATTGGTCAGTTTACCTTGCTCTAACATCTGACCTAAAGCTTGACGGTCGATAACACACACTTGGATATCTTCACCTTCTGTAGGCAAACCGTGCACTCCCCCTAATTGACTCGCATCCACTGGCGCACAATAGATCGCTAAGGTTTCATTACTGCCTCCTGAGGAGACTAAATACTGACACACCAACTCTAAGTTAGTTTCATCAATAATGGCACCTGATTCTTCTTTACACTCTCTAATGGCCACCTGTGTAGGTGTTTCTAATGTATCGATCATGCCTGCCACCATTTCTAGCTGCCATGGGCCTTCTTCATGGGCCATAGCACCCACTCGAAACTGTTCAATTAATACCACTTGATCGGTGATGACATCGTACATAAGTACCGCCACAGCAGGCAAGCGAACCACTAATTCTCGATGCAGCAGTTTACTCCAGCCACCTTGGAATAAACGATGCTGAAGCTTGAGCTTTTGTACTTGATAAAAACCTTGATACACCGTTTTTTGATCGGCTATACGTACATCTGATTGGTTCAGCACGGGCTTATACATCATGCGTATTTATCCTGTTGTTTATGCTTATAGACTGGCTCTATTGTGATTTAGATTACGTGGACGCACTAACACTGGCTATAGTTGAATTGCTGCCCATCATATTGGCTAACTGCAGGGCATTTTCAACGCAATCACCCAGCGCCACACCATCACGCCAGTTACTGCGCAGATGCAATCCAGGAAATTGTGCCAATGCCTCATCGACTAAAGCAACATTAGCTAGGTGGCCCAATTGATACTGCGGAATCGCTTTGGGCCATAGGCTTTCTTCATGCCATAAAGGCTGTCCTTTTATACCTAGATAAGGTGATAACTCCAGCATCACCAGATCTGCTCTTTGTTGCGGTGTGAGGGTCATGGCGTGTTGCCCGCGACCACCACCTATAAATACAGTAATAAGGTGCTGGTCACTTGGGCACCTTTGAGAGAATATACTCGATGGGAACAACACCCCTAACGTTTGCTTACCTTCCTTAGTCGGTAATAAACAACCAAAACCATCTAAAGCATGCTCAATTTGGTGTTTGTTAAAGGCCATAGTAATACTTGCTACAGCGGGGTAATCAATGCCTTGCAAGCACAGCTTGGCTTGCATGAATAACGCTTCATCTGCGGGTATTAAATCATCTATCAGTCTAGCCACCTGAGCTGCAGGCACCGCTAAAACCACCTGAGAGGCTTGCCAGATTTGGTCACCTGACATCGCTTGATAGCCAAACTCTGCACTATAGGTAATATTATCTACTTGTGTGTTGAGTGAGATAGCAGGGCCTAGTTTATGCGCCAAAGTGGCAGGCAGCTGATGTAAGCCACCGGCAAAGCTCATCATCGCACCATCCAGGGATGTCGTTCCTTGCGCTAGTTCACGTTTTTTCTGGGCCGACTTAGCTTTCATTTTCGCCACACCACCCATAATCATAGACCCATACTCAGCTTCCAACGCATAGACCTTAGGCACTGCTGCGCGTATTGAAAGCTTTTCTGGATCACCTGCAAATACGCCTGAAATAAATGGGTCAATCAACCAATCTAGCATTTCATGCCCTAGCCTGCGTCTCACGTGTGCAGCGATACTCTCTTCAGATGTGGCCCTGCCGATAAACGGCTCAAGCAATACTCTCAATTTCCCAAAAATACTCAGCACACCCGTGGTGAGGGCTTCTTTCATGCTTGACGGTAAAGCTAGCATGACGCCTTTTTTTCCAATATAACGCTTATGAGCCGCTTTGTTTGCCAAGGTAATGTGAGGCTTTAAACCCAATTGATCAATAAGCTGCGCCATCGCTTCTCGGTTATTGATGAAGGAATTAGGGCCCCGCTCCCATTGGCAACCATGCTTTTGTACGCTTTGTAAGTTACCACCTACTTGGTTACCTGCTTCCAACACCGTCACAACAAAGCCTTGTCGCTGCAAAAACCACGCGCTTGCTAAACCAGAAATACCTGCACCAATAATAAGCACATGGTTATCATGCTCTAAGGTTTCAGGCACCTGTGGGAATTGGCCTACACTTTGTTGGTTGGCCCATGATTTATCGTCATTATGCATCGTATTATCTCATCCCATAGCAATGGTGTAAGGTTAGCAGCTTTGGCCTAAATAGGCTTTAATATGCCGATCATTTTGTTGCAAAAACTCGCTACTAGAACCGCTCCAGTGGGCCCTGCCTGCTTCAACAAAGACGACACTATTGGCTAACTCTAGAGCGTCTTTAGGCTCATGAGTTACCAGTAATACAGTCAGCTGGTGCTGCGTGGCCAAGCGCTTAACTAAGGCTGACATTTCTTGTCTGAGCGCTGGATCTAATGCACTAAAAGGCTCATCTAACAAGAGCACCGGTTTGCGACGAACCAACGCACGCCCTAATGCCACTCTTTGTCTTTGGCCTCCAGACAGCTCTTTTGGAAAGCGAGACCCCAAACCCTTAAGACCTACCTGCTCTAACGCCTCATCGACTTGCTGTTTTTCAAGGTCAGTTAATTTAAGACTGCTTCGTATACCTAACGCTAGATTGTTGAAGGCTGACATATGGGCAAACAGATTATGCTCTTGGAACAAGCTAGTCACAGGCCTTTTTGCAGGCTCAAGCAAATCGATGCGTTGAGCCCCAATAGTAATTCTGGCTGTGTTTTTGTCAGTGCTTATAAATCCTGCAAGCAAATTAAGTAAGGTTGACTTACCAGAGCCA
The DNA here is from genome assembly GCA_024686035.1 of Oceanospirillaceae bacterium. Classification (GTDB taxonomy): domain Bacteria; phylum Pseudomonadota; class Gammaproteobacteria; order Pseudomonadales; family Balneatricaceae; genus Njordibacter. The sequence continues at coordinate 67,278 of JAIBDW010000001.1, read as the reverse complement.
CTTGCCCCCATAATGGCCACAACTTGGCCTTGAGGGATTTGCAAATTATAAAGAAATTGCTGCTCACCTAAACGGCAACTTACTTGTTTAAGGTTGATCACCCTTGCCTCCTATTAGACGCTCTAAAACCACAAAAATAGTCAGACATAATCCCAATAGAACCAAAGCAGTGACGCCTGCTGCATCACTTTGGTAACTGCCCAATCGCTGATACATAAGTAATGGCAAGGTTTGTATGTCTGGGCTACCAAACAAAGCAACCACCCCTAAGTCGCCCGCTGACATCGCTGCTACTAAAGCCAGCGCCAAACTGATCGGTTTGCGTAATATAGGCCACTCAACTTGTCGCAATCGATGCCAACCTTGCACGCCCAAGCTGCTGCATAGGCGCCCATAGTCCCTATCAATTTTCAAATAGGCGACAGACAAAACACGCAACATATAAGGCAGCCCCATGAGTGCATTGACCAATACAACAATATAAAGGTTAATAGCAAACACGTTGACATGTTGGTTTAAGCCGATGAATAGTCCCGTGGCTAATACCAAAGGGGGCACAACCAAAATCACCGAGCCCATCCACTCTACTGTTAAAGCTAGAGAACTGTGATGATCACGCCAATGACGCTGGGCCAGCAATAAGCCACAAGCCATCAATAGGCTCAAAGAAGCAGAGCTTAGCGCGACCCACAGGGAATTATTAAATGCGCTCCATAATCGTTGGTCAAACAACACCTCAAACCAAGCGGTGTTAATGCCAGCAATCACGACGGCTAACAAGGGCATTAATACCAATACGGTAGCCAACGCTAGCACCAAGGCATCACTGACCATACCCCAAACAGGTTTTAGGTCTGGACGCAGATTTTTAGCTGATGTTTGGTTACTTACAAAAATATCAATAGGCCGCCCAAGCCTCAAGCCTGCCCATAAAACAACACCACAAAAAACCATCTGTAACAGGCTTAAATACACCGCTTTGGCAATGTCAAAGTCAAAGCGTATCGCCTGAAAAATAGCCACTTCAATGGTGGTGGCTTTAGGCCCGCCACCCAAGGTCATCACAATAGCAAAACTAGTGAAGCATAAGGCAAATACTAGCGCGGCCAATTGAGGCACTACCCCTTTAATGTGTGGCCACTCAATGTGACGCCATAAGTCTTGTGAGGTCATACCTAGCTGGCTTGATAAACGCCAAGTTTCCCCATTAATGGCTTCTAATCTTTGTAATAAAATTCGGGTGGCTAAAGGTAAATTGAAAAAAACGTGAGCTAACAAAATCCCCACGATGCCATAGACATAGCTTTGGGGCTGGCCCCCAAACCAAGACCACGCCTGATTGACATAACCGTATTTGCCATGCAATAAAATAATGCCAAACACAGCAATAATGGTAGGCACCACTAAGGCCACACTAAAACACCTAAGCAATAGCCAGCGGCCTAGAAAAGACTGCCTGCGCGCTAATGCACGGGCGACTAGCACGGCTGAAGACACACTAATTAGCGTTGACAAGCTGGCCTGCCACCAAGAAAACCAAACCACACGCCAAGTGTATGTATCAAAGATATAACTTAACCATTGTGCCTGCGAAATATACGCAGCGAATGAAACCATGGCTAATAATAACGGCACCAACACGAGGCTAAAACTAATGCTACTAAACCATAACCAGTGCTTTGATGAGCTAGGGATAATCACTCTTTTAGAGCCTGCTCAAACGTTTTCTCTATCGATAGTATGTTTCGTGCAAGGGCGCCTTTTTGTTGATCTACCAGCAGCGCACCAGCTGCTCCCATAGCTTCTCTGAGTAGAGGATCAACTAATAGCTCAGTGAGATCTTTTAATAAGTGTGCGCTAGTTGTCACTTTTAACGCTTGCACTTGCTCTAGCTGATCACACACTTGAGTGAAGTTAAAGCAATTTGGCCCCATCAGCACAGGTTTACCTAAAGCAGCAGGCTCTAAGGGATTGTGCCCTCCTTTATCCGCTAAGCTTCCACCGACAAAAACAACATCTGCACAGTGATAAAAATCAAACAGCACACCCATAGCATCTACTAATAATATTCTACGAGCGTGTGATTGTGGCTCAATGACGCTTTTAGTTTTGGCCGTATCTGGCTTACTTATTTGGGTATACCTTAACCAGGGTAAGCCTGATTGTTGGCATAAGTCTGCCACCTCTTCGAACCGCTGCGGATGCCTTGGCACAAGCACTAGAGTGCCTTCAATGTGTTCTGGCAACTGCGACCACGCCTGCAAGAGGCTTGCCTCTTCACCACTTCGTGTGCTCCCACATACAACACATAAGCCGCCAGACACCAGGCTTGTCACATCAAGATGATTGTCAGGTATGACTAAATCATATTTTAAACTACCCAAGACTGATACTGTATTTGGTAGTGCACCTAAGCTTAAAAACCGCTTCGCTGTCGCTTGATCTTGCACTAGCAATGCAGTGAAGTTTTGGAGCATTGGCGCCACCAACCAAGACCAACGCCCATAAGCTTTTGCAGATCGTTGTGATAAACGCCCATTAACTAAAATAGTAGGAATATTTTTACGGGCACAGCTTGCAACTAAATTGGGCCATAGCTCTGTCTCGACTAACAAGAGGGCTCGCGGTCTAACACGCCATAACATCAGTTTGTTTGATATACCAAGATCAAGGGGCAAATAGGCCCAACTAACACGCTCGTTAGTAGCGAACAGTTGTTGGCACCGTGATTGTCCAGTAACACTGGTAGTGGTTACAAGAACAGGCAGCTTGAGATCGCTAATGATCGCGTTTATTAACGGTGCTATCGCATTAAGCTCACCGACACTTGCGGCATGAATTAACACAGGATGGTGTTGTTCTTTTGGTAGCCATCCATAACGCTGCCAAAAGCCTGCACGAAACTCAGGGCGACGCCATATGAATAGCAAGTGCAAGATCATGCCAAAAGGTAAAGCTAAATAACATAAATAGGTATAAACCAAGAGTGCCACGGGTACAAAATAACCTTTTGTTTGTTAAACTAATGTTAACTTTTATTATTAGTGACGCCAACAATGAAAATCGTCAACCTTATATCTGGTAAAGACTTGGGCGGCCCTAAGCAGACTTTTTTGCATTACAGTGACAATTTACGCCAATTGGGTCATCAAGTCACTTGCGTCATCCGTCCAAATGCACAATTAGAACCTTTACTAAAGCAACGCAAGCATGATTATGTGTTGCTGGATTATCCCCGCACACGTCTACCTCTATTAAAACACATTGCAATCAAAAAGCTTAGGCGGCTATTTGCTCAACAAGATGTGGAGCTAGTCATCGTTCACAAACCCATTGATGCACAGCTTGTTAGAGCCGCTTTGCCGGCCAATTGTCAATTGATACTTATTTTACACAGTTACAATGGCGCTGGCATAAATGCAGCCGATTTATTAGTCTGCGTTTCTCCAGTGGTCGCTGAATTTGCCCGCAAAAAAGGCTACTCAGGCAAACTAGAAATTATTCCTAATTTAGTGGAGCTAAGCGCCACTGAGCCTACAACAAGGCCGTTCCAATCTATCCCGGTCATTGCTTGTATGGGCATTATGCGTCGCACTAAAGGCCAAGACATCCTGTTACACGCTGCTGCTATTTTGCGCCAGCGCAATATTGAGTTTAAGCTTGTTATTGCGGGCAAAGGGCGCTGGAATAGAAAAATAAACAGCTTGATTAAACAACTTGGCTTAAGTGATATCACGCAACGCTTAGACTGGATAAGCAACCAGCAACGCGATAAGTTTATTGATGATGCAGACATTATTTGCCTGCCTTCTCGTAGCGAAACCTTTGGCATGGTGGTCATCGAAGCTATGGCACGCAAACGCCTTGTAGTGGCTACCCGCTGTGGAGGCCCACAAGGCATTATTAAGCACCAAGACAATGGTTTGTTGTGCGACATTAACGCTGATAGTTTAGCCAATGCTTTAGTTGCAGCCATCCATTTAGAGGCACAAGAACAACACACTTTGTGTGAGGCGGCTTATATGACTGCAAAAGATCACTATAGCCTAGCGACTGTGCGCCAACAGATAGCTACTATGCTAAAGCAATTGCCCTAGACCTGTGCATTAGAGCAGTACTAACACCCACACCAAAGCACATTGCACCAAAGCTAAAAGCACTGCGGCTGAAGCCACGTCTTTAGCCACGCCAGAGAAGTAATGCTGCTCATCACCATGTCGATCTATTGCTGCTTCAACCGCAGTATTAAATAACTCAGCAATCAGCACAACAAACAAACTCATGATCAAGATTGCACTTTCTAAACGTGTCTGTGGCCACCATAAAGCCAATGGAAACAGCACTAAAAAAACCAGACTTTCTTGTTGAAACGCAGTTTCGTTACGCCATGTAAACATAAGACCGCGCCAAGAATAATCACATGCCTTAACTAAGTGCTGAGCGCCAAATAATTTACTCGCCATTACTTAACCCTGTGTCGTCTTTAGCTAGTTGAGTTGACCTAAACTGCAATTGATGCAGGCGAGCATAAATGCCACCTTCACGGATCAATTGTTGATGACTGCCTTGCTCCACTAATTGCCCCTTATCCATCACTAAAATCACATCTGCTTGCTCTATGGTAGACAGACGGTGTGCAATAACTAAAGTGGTTCGACCTACCATCACCTCATCAAGGGCAGCTTGTATATGCCTCTCAGATTCTGTATCAAGTGCCGAGGTGGCTTCATCCAACACCAACAAAGGCGCATCTTTTAATAACGCTCTAGCAATAGCAATACGTTGGCGCTGGCCTCCAGATAGTAGCATGCCAGACTCGCCTATCATGGTATCTAGCCCTAAGCTCATTTGATCTGTGAATTCTGTGATGCGTGCAGCCTTGGCCGCTGCTGATATGTGCTCTTTGCTCGCATCCTTCATCGCACCATAGGCAATATTTTGTGCAATAGTGCCATTAAACAACACGACTTGTTGATTCACTAACGCCACCTGTCGACGTAAATCGGCTCGACTAAGATCTTGGATATCATCACCATCTAACAGAATCTGACCAGACTGTGGCTCATAGAAACGCAATAATAAGTTCACTAAAGTGGACTTACCACTGCCTGAGCGCCCAACCAGCGCCACCACTTGGCCAGGTTGTATGACAAGGTTGACCTTGGTTAATAAAGGTTGCTTGTCATAACTGAAGTTGACGTCATTAAATTGGATCAACCCCTTAACTTTACCTATAGACTTAGTGCCCTGATCCGTTTCTGGGGCCTCATCAAGCAAGGAAAAAATACTCTGTGAAGCCGCAATACCTTGTTGCAAAATACTGTTAATTTCAGTCATCGAACGTAATGGTTTAGTGAGCATGCCAGAGGCGGTAATGAAGGCAATAAACTGCCCAGCACTCATCGTGTCAATGATACTAGGATGCAAGGCCAAATAAATTAAACCAGCCATCGCTAGTCCAACAATCATTTGCACCAATGGTGTAGAAGTGGACTCTGCCAGCGCTAATTTCATCGCCTGTTGGCGGTTGTTATTACTTGCTGCACCAAAGGTCTTGCGCTCGTGGTCTTGCCCTTCAAATACTCTTATCACTTCGTAACCTTTAATAGCTTCACTAGCGCTGGCGGTCACTTGCCCCATACTGTCTTGCAAATTAGCGCTAATGTTTCTAAAACGCTTAGATGCTTTATTCACTACCCAGCCGATAAATGGCCCCACCGTCAAAAACACCAATGAGAGCTGCCAATTTAGGTACACTATGTAGCTAAGCAAGCCAACAATAGTCAACCCTTCTCGAACAAATATTTTTAACGCATCAGTTGCAGCCCCCGTCACCTGCTCAACGTTAAAGGTCAGCTTTGACAATAAAGTTGCCGATGAATGGCTATGATAGAACTTAGCTGGCAGTACTAACAGATGATCAAAAATGTCCAAGCGCATCTGATGCACAACACGTCTGGCCACGTAGGTGATGCCATAGTTGCCCAAAAAGAAACCAGTGCCACGCACAAAAAATATAGCCACTACTGCTACGGGTATAATAATGCGCGCATCTGCATCACTATTTTCTACACTATCCACCATATATTCCATTAAGCTAGCAAAAGCAGGCTGGGTCAGCGCAAAAAGTACAAAGCCCAACACGCTAACACCAAACACTAATCTGTGTTGAAACACATAACTCAATAAACGCTTATAAGCTTTCCAAGCCGCTAAGGGAGGCTCAGCGCTGTGAGTCTTATCTGGACTTAAAGGCTTACTCATTTCTTGTCCTTAAATGGATTGAAGATTAGTTTCTCTAGCTGGTCTTGCTAGCTCAGTGTAAACTATCATTGTGTTGTTAATTGGTTCGTATGATATCAGGCTAATTAATTTCATCACTGATTGAGTCATTTTTTCATAACTTTGTTCGAACATCATATGCCAACCACTAAGCCCTCATTCGCCAAATTTTATAGCCTCAAATACTGGCCTATTTGGTTTGGATTAAGCATCCTTCGCATTATTATCGCATTGCCATGGGCCTGGCGCATGGCCGCTGGCCGGGCGATTGGAAAGCTATTATATCAGTTATCTAGCCGCAGAAGATCTATTGCTCAAACCAATATTGCCCTGTGCTTTAATGATTTAGATGCTAGCCAGCAACGCCATATGGTGCGTGAAACGTTTGCAGATAATGGTATCGGCATCATTGAGACCGCTATGGCGTGGTGGAGTTCCCACAAGGATCTCACGCAAAGGGTGTCCATAAAAGGTGGCGCGTTAATAGACCAAGCCCAAGCTCAAGGCCGTGGTGTGCTTTTAGTGGGTGCTCATTATACAAGCCTGGATTTAGGCGGCATTTTGCTAGCCCAACATTATCCATATTATGCGACTTATCAACGCCATGGTAATGCTTTGATGGACTGTATTATACGCCGTGGGCGCTTAAACCATTTGCCAGGTATCATAGAGCGACAAGACATTCGACAAGTCATACGTTTGCTCAAACAAGGCAAAATAGTTTGGCTTGCTCCAGATCAAGACGTAGGTCCACAGCGCTCCGTATTTGCACCTTTTTTTGGCATAGATACAGCCACTACACCTATTGTCAGCCGTCTAGCATCTACCACTGGAGCTAAGGTGCTTCAGTTTAGTCACCACCGCACTCATCAAGATCAAGCTTACCAGCTTAGCATCACTGACAGTTTGTCTAGCATCCCAAGTGGGCAGCTAGAGTTGGATGCCGCCGTTTTAAATGCAGCCATTGAAACCAAAGTGCGACTTCAACCTACCCAGTACTTGTGGTTACATCGCCGTTTTAAAACCCGCCCAAAAAACAGCCCTAAAATTTATTAGAGCCTTATGTTTGAGCATGCTAAAAAACTGCCTAAAACGCCATCATCACCGCCCAAATAGTTTTCACCTTGAGCCTATGCTCACGCAAATCATCAGCACAGACTTCCCCTGCTTTATTCTGTAACGTGAGTCGATGCTCAGCCGCCCTCATCGCCTGATATGCCTCTTGTAAATCATGGGCATCTGCTGCGGTTAAAATTAAATGCTTTTCAAACGCTTCTAAAATACGAATGTTGTCGGTATAGCTAAGCAAGGCTTGGCACTGATGAGCGTAGGCAAGCACACCGTACTGCACCATAAATTCGATATCAACCATGCCTCCCTCATCATGCTTGAGATGAAATGTTAAAATCTGACCATCTGCGCTTGGTTTACTCGCAAGCTGTCGACGCATTTTTTCTCGCATCATAACCACATCTTGCTTTATAGAAGCACTTTGGCTAATTTGAGACAGTACGTGTTTACGCACAGCAATAAAATCGCCAGCTAACTTATGACTACCTGCAAGAGGCCTAGCCCTGACAAGGGCTTGATGCTCCCACGTCCATGCCTCGTGTAATTGGTATTGAGTAAAGGCGTTCAAAGTAGACACTAACAACCCTTTTGCGCCATCAGGTCTTAGGCGCATATCCACTTCATATAACTGACCCGATGCTGTGAGTGTATTCAAATAATTAATAATGCGCTGACCAAGTCGCGTGAAAAATACGCTGTTAGCAATGGGTTTGGGGCCGTCAGTTTCGGCTTGAGATGGCATGTCATAGATAAATACCAAATCTAAATCCGACCCGTAGCTAAGCTCCCAGCCACCTACTTTTCCATAGCCCACAACGATAAAATCATCACTTGGGCCCTGCTCATTTTGCGGATACCCATGTCGTAAGCTAAGCTCGCGCCATGAAAGGTGCTGAACTTGTGCCACCACTGCTTCAGCAACATAGGTTAGCTGGTCACTTACTTTCATTAACGGCAAACGCCCTGTGACTTCTTGGGCCGCAATACGCAACAAATGGGCATGTTTAAAATGCCTAAGCGCTTCCATCAACTGTTCAGTGTCATCTTCTGGCAGGCGCAAAAGGTTTTGTGCTAACTCCTGTTTTAAAGCCATAGCATCAGGCACATTAAACAAACTATTAACGTCCAATAGTTCATCAAGTAATGAAGGCTGGCGTGCCAAAAAATCAGAAAACCATGGACTAGCCGCACAAAGCTCCACTAACAACTTTAACGCTGATGGGTTTTCTAGCAAGAGCACCAAATAGACCGACCGCCTTAACACAGCCTCAATTAGCACTAATACGCGTGATAAGGTAAGGGCAGAATCATTTTGTTGGGCTGATATTTGCAAAATTTTTGGTATTAATTTAGCCAACCGCTCTTGTGCAACCGATTGCATTGTTTGTGCAGCCCGGCTTTGATAAAGCGACCATAAATGTTGCAGAATATGGTCTGAATCAGCAAAACCTGCCTCAATGAGAATGCTTTGCCAATGAGGCTGAAGTGTAAATGGTTCGCCGCCCATTGCACTGTGAGAGATTTCTTCCCATAGTTGACTTAATGGGTGGTCTTCGTTTGGAGCATCATCATGCCCTTTTAACGCCACCACCAACTCAAATTGTTGATGTATAAATTCTCTTGCAAAGGTAATCTGCGCTTGTAAATCATCCCAGCATGAAAAATTCAAGGCCAGTGCAAGGCGAGTTTGTTCGAGCTCTTGTGTGGGTAAGTCCTGAGTTTGTTGATCCGCAACAGCTTGAAGTGCATGCTCAACATCGCGCAAAAACCAATAATGCTGGCGTAAACTTTTGACCTTTTCAGGCCCTAAACCGGCAGTCTCAGGCAATAAATCTAACACCGCCATTAAGCTTGGGGTTTGCAGCCTAATGTCTCGTCCACCACGAATCAGCTGAAACGCTTGGGCAATAAATTCCACTTCACGAATACCTCCAGCACCCAACTTTACATTTTGTTGCAAGCCACGACGACGCACCTCACTAGCAATCATTTGCTTAAGGCTTCGCAAAGATTCAATGGCACTAAAATCTAAATACCTGCGATAAACAAAGGGCCGTAAAAGTTCTAATAACGCACGACCTTGATCTTCGTTCCCAGCGATCACTCGAGCTTTAATAAACGCATACCTTTCCCATTCACGCCCTTGCTGCTGATAATAGATTTCCATAGCATCAAAGCTTAGGGATAATGCACCGCTGGCGCCGTATGGTCTTAAGCGCATGTCGACTCTAAATACAAAACCATCGGCGCTAACCAAATCGATGGCTTGAATTAGACGCTGGCCTAAACGAATGAAAAATTGTTGATTATCGACACTGCGCCTTGCGCCTTGGGTTTGGCCGCCTGATGGAAAACTAAATATCAAGTCTATATCAGAAGATAAGTTAAGCTCCCTACCACCTAGCTTGCCCATACCCAAAACCACCAACTCCTGCGGCTGCCCATCAACACTTGTCGGTTGCCCCCATTGCTTAACGCTATCTTGATGCAGCCAATTCAACGCCTGGCTGACACAAACATCTGCAAGGTTTGATAACTCTTCCACTAACTCTTGGTTTGTGCCTAAACAGCAGCGGTTACGCCAAATTAAGCGGACTTGGTGGGCTTTTCTAAATCTTCTTAAACACTGGTGGAGCTGCGCTTCGTTAGTCACTTGAGCCATGTTATGGGCTAACAAGACCTGCAACTGATTTTTAGAATAGGCCTTGGTCACAAAATCATAATCCAACAGCTGCGGATTCAATGAAAGAGTTTGTGCTACAAACGGGCTCGCGCTGATGGCATTAATGAGTTGTAATTGTGCATGGGGCTGATGCCAAGGTGCCTTAGTGGATGGCGTAAATGTATCAAACCACTGCATTAGCTCGTCTTTTAATGGGCCTTTAAGCGCGTCTATTACATGCTGGTTTTCTGGCGCGATAACAATCGACATACCCATTACTCCTAAAAATATATGCCCGCAAGTTGTGCTGTTGCAAGTACTATGGCCAGGCTTAGCTGTGATGACAAACCGCCTGTTATTATCTAAGTCAATTAGACCCTAACGGAAAAATTCCTCTAGAATCAAGTAATAGATGATTGTTTGTGCTTTTAAATTTTATATGGCCTATTTTTTCTAAGTAAGTCGGCTTTGTGTGATTGACACAAGCGCATTAGCGCGGCTTAATAGTGTCTTTTCTACACCAAAGCGACAGGTAAACTAACGTGACTGAAACCAATCAGCAATATGTAAACTGGTTTCGCCATTCTGCGCCCTATATTAACGCCCATCGCGGGCGCACTTTTGTCATTTATTTGCCCGGTGAAGCTTTAGCCCATGATAATTTTGCCCATACGATCCATGATATCAATCTACTCAATAGTTTAGGGGTTAAGTTGGTTTTAGTGCATGGCAGTCGCCCTCAAATACAAAAGGCATGCACCAAAGCATCAGTGCAAGCACAATTTCATCACGGTTTACGCATTACCGATTTAGAACAACTGGCTTTAGTGCAAGCGACTGTGGGTCGCCAAGCTATGCAGTTGGAGGCCCGTTTTTCCATGGGCATTGCCAATTCACCTATGCAGGGTTCTAGAATTCGTACCAGCCGTGGAAACTTTATTACAGCACGCCCAATTGGTGTCAAAGACGGGGTGGATTTTTCTTACACTGGAGAAGTACGACGGGTGGACGCGCAAGCGATCAGTAAGCAACTGGATGACGGCAATCTAGTGTTGATTTCGTGTTTAGGTTACTCCCCTACAGGAGAAACGTTTAACCTTGCTGCAGCACAAGTGGCTGGGCGTGTGGCTGCAAGCGTACAAGCTGACAAATTAATCGTATTTGGAGCTGACAAAGGCATTACTAATTCACGCGGCGAACAAGTGGCCGAACTACTCACCCGAGCTGGCCACCGCTTAGTCCACCAGCATCAAAGTAGTGGCGATAGTTGGACCGACTTATCCATGCATATTGATGTGCTCTCCAAAGCTTGTGATGCGGGAGTAAATCGAGGGCACTTGCTAAGCTATCAAGAAGATGGGGCGTTATTAAGTGAGCTATTTAGTCGCGATGGCTCAGGCACCATGGTCATAAAAGAAAGCTATGAGCAAGTACGTAACGCCTGTATTGATGACGTAGGCGGGATCTTACAATTGATCCGACCCTTGGAAGATGATGGCATATTAGTACGCCGCTCACGTGAGTTACTAGAATCTGAAATTCATTATTTTAGCGTGATCGAACGAGATAATGCTATTATTGGCTGCGCAGCATTATATCCGTTTGATGATGCCCGCCAAGGTGAGCTTGCTTGCATGGCGATCGACCCCGACTATCGAGGGGGCGATAGAGGCCAAATATTGCTGCGCCATATAGAAAAGCAATCAAGCCATATGGGCCTGCAAGCTCTTTTTGTCCTAACGACAGCCTCTTCGCATTGGTTTATAGAAAATGGTTTTGTTGCTGCTGACCTAGAGCAATTACCTACCAGCAGGCAGTCGTTATACAATTTTCAACGTAATTCAAAAGTATTTAGTAAAGAATTACTATAACCACTTTAATAACTTTTATTATAAGGCACCTATCCCATGCCCATTTATCGTTCTAAAACCTCCACTTCTGGCCGCAATATGGCAGGCGCCCGTGCTTTATGGCGCGCAACCGGCATGACCGATTCTGACTTTCAAAAACCCATTATTGCGGTGTGTAACTCGTTCACACAATTTGTTCCAGGCCATGTTCACCTGAAAGATATGGGGCAATTGGTTGCACGAGAAATAGAAAAAGCAGGTGGTGTAGCCAAAGAATTTAATACCATCGCAGTGGACGACGGCATTGCCATGGGCCATGACGGCATGCTTTATTCGTTGCCATCACGAGATATTATTGCTGACTCTGTTGAGTATATGGTCAATGCCCATTGTGCTGATGCGATGGTATGTATTTCTAACTGTGACAAGATCACGCCAGGTATGTTTATGGCTGCTATGCGCCTAAATATCCCGTGTGTTTTTGTGTCTGGCGGCCCTATGGAAGCGGGTAAAACAAAACTAGGTGATCGTAAGTTAGACCTTGTTGATGCCATGGTTATTGCTGTAGATGACACGGCAAGCGACGAATCTGTTGCTGAATATGAACGCTCTGCTTGCCCTACGTGCGGATCTTGTTCAGGCATGTTTACTGCCAATTCCATGAACTGCCTTACAGAAGCTCTAGGTTTATCACTCCCTGGCAATGGTAGCTTGTTGGCGACCCATGCAGATCGTAAAGAATTATTTTTAGAAGCTGGCCGCACGGTAGTAGAGTTGTGCAAACGTTATTATGAAAATGATGATGAAAGCGCTCTACCACGCAACATTGCTAGCTTTAAAGCGTTTGAAAACGCCATGACTTTAGACATTGCAATGGGTGGCTCTACCAATACGATTTTGCACTTGTTGGCTGCAGCCCAAGAAGGTGAGATTGACTTTGACATGAGCAACATTGACGAACTTTCTCGCAGGGTGCCGCAATTATGTAAAGTGGCCCCCAGTACACCAAAGTACCACATGGAAGACGTTCATCGTGCCGGTGGTGTATTCGCGATTTTGGGTGAGCTTAATCGCGCAGGTTTACTACACGCAGAATTACCCACGGTACATAGCAGCACCATGTCTGAAGCGTTGAGCAAATGGGACATTGCCGTCACTGACGATGCGGCTGTTAAAAAGTTCTACCAAGCAGGCCCTGCTGGCATCCCTACGCAAACTGCATTTAGCCAAGCGACTCGCTGGCCAAGCGTTGATGATGATCGTGTTGATGGTTGTGTTCGAGATTTGGCTAATGCCTATTCCACTGAAGGTGGTCTAGCGGTATTGACAGGTAATCTGGCACAAGATGGCTGTGTGGTTAAGACCGCAGGTGTAGATGAAAGCATCTGGCTATTTGAAGGACCTGCTTACATTTGTGAAAGCCAAGATCAGGCAGTTGCTGATATTTTGAGTGACAAGGTCAAAGAAGGTGATGTGGTGGTGATTCGATATGAAGGCCCCAAAGGCGGCCCAGGCATGCAGGAAATGTTATACCCTACCAGTTACCTTAAAACCAAAGGTTTGGGCAAGGCCTGTGCCTTGTTAACAGATGGCCGCTTCTCAGGTGGTACCTCAGGATTATCAATAGGCCATGTGTCACCAGAAGCTGCAAGTGGTGGCAACATTGCCTTGGTTGAGCATGGCGATCGTATTCGTATTGATATTCCTAATCGTACGATTGATGTGTTAGTCAGTGATGATGAGCTAAACCAACGCAAAGAAGCGATGAATGCGATGGGTAAGAAGGGCTGGAAGCCTACGGCGCAGCGCCCACGCAAGGTGAGCTCTGCACTTAGATTCTATGCTAGCACAGTGACCAGCGCCGATAAGGGTGCTGTGCGTGATATTAGCTTGCTAGATTAAGCCATATTCAAAGTTGGGTAAACCACAGTAAATACACAGTAAAACCATGTTATTACTCAAAAGGTAATGACATGGTTTTTATCATGTACTTACCTGCGCTCCAACACTAAGTAGCTAAAATCGAAGGGATTAGGCTCTTTAGCCGCAATATCTTCACGAGCAATCTCATGCCACAATTGACTATCTAAAGCGGGAAAGTAAGCGTCCCCTTCCACCTTGCGGTGAACTCTTGTTAGATACACTCGATCGGCTAAGTCTAACGACTTCTCATAGATTTGCGCACCACCGATAACCATCACTTCTTCAATACCGTTAATAAGATTAATGCTCTGACCCAAAGCGATTGCTTGCTCTAGGCTTGATACGACCTTTATTCCATCTGCAGCATAGTTGGTTTGGCGGCTAATGACGATATTGTCTCTTCCTGGTAAGGGTTTACCAATAGATTCAAAGGTTTTTCGCCCCATAATGACAGGCTTGCCTAGGGTCATGGTTTTAAAGTACTGTAAGTCCCCTGGCAAGTGCCAAGGCAATTGATTATTACGGCCGATCACATTATTTTGCGATGCCGCAACGATTAAGGAAATAGTCATACTGCAACCACTCCTTTAATATGCGGGTGAGACTGATAATCTTGTAATTGGAAGTCATCAAAAGTGAAGTCGAAGATACTCTTCACGCAAGGATTGATATGCATTTTAGGCAAGGCCATGGTGTCACGAGACAATTGCAGTTCAACTTGTTCCAAATGGTTTGAATAAAGATGAGCGTCGCCTAAGGTATGCACAAAATCTCCAACTTCCAAGTCACAAACTTGAGCCACCATCATAGTTAACAATGCGTAACTTGCAATATTGAACGGTACACCTAAGAAGATATCTGCACTGCGTTGATAGAGCTGGCAAGACAGCTTGCCATTGGCCACATAAAATTGAAACATCATATGGCAAGGCGGCAACGCCATACGCTCTACATCGGCTACATTCCAGGCGCTGACAATTAACCGGCGCGAATCTGGATTCGTTTTTATTTGCGAAATAAGCTGGCTAATTTGATCAATATGGCTGCCATCCGGCTTGGGCCATGATCGCCATTGAGACCCATAAACGGGGCCCAAGTCACCATTTTCATCGGCCCACTCATCCCAAATACGCACCCCATTATCAGTTAAATACTGTATGTTTGTGGAGCCTTGTAAAAACCATAACAGCTCATGAATAATGGACTTAAGGTGCAGCTTCTTTGTGGTTAATGCAGGAAACCCCTTAGATAAGTCAAACCGCATTTGGTAACCAAAAACACTCAAGGTGCCTGTGCCTGTGCGGTCTTCCTTTAGCGCTCCTGTGTTTTGCACATGGCGCATTAAATCAAGATACTGCTGCATAAAAAAACCCCATCGATAATAGATACGCGGTATTTTAACCTTTAATCGAAGCCTTGCGTAGTAGTAAATAACCCCCTATGACAACCATCGGTAAGGATAATAGCTGACCTTGAGTCATCCAATCTAAGGCGACATAATTTAAATGGGCATCAGGTTGACGAGCGAACTCCACTAAAAACCTTTGTAAACCATAACCTAGCAAAAACAAACCCGAAACCCGCAAGGGTGCTCTAGGTTTTGATGAATATATCCACAGCACCACAAACAACAGCAAACCTTCTAATAACAATTGATAGAGCTGAGATGGATGCCTTGAAAGAGTATCTACGTGGGGAAAAACCATACCCCAAGGCAAGTCTGTAGGCCGCCCCCAAAGCTCTCCTCCTATAAAATTCCCTAAGCGCCCAGCACCCAAACCTAGCGGCACAAGGGGCACCACAAAATCCATGACCTGGGAATATTTGAAGTGATGCTTACGCACAAACCAAATACCACTAACAACCACACCAAGAAAACCACCATGAAAAGACATACCGCCTTCCCAAACCCGAAGCAACATACCAGGGCTTTGAATGAAGGCTTCAAACTGGTAGAAAAGCACATAACCTAAGCGCCCACCTAACACCACGCCAATCGCACCAAAAAATATCACATCGCTTAGCTGCTCTTTGCTAAACCCAGCAGCGCCAGCACGTAAACTTCCAAGCCAAAACGCAGAACCAAAAGCCAACAAATACATGACACCATACCAATGTATGGCTAACGGCCCAAGTTGTATAAGTACTGGATCAATATTAGGAAAAGTAAGCATTATTATCCTTAAAACCAAACACTAGTTAACATTCTAAGCCCCATTAATAGTAGCATCCATGCAAATAGTTGCCTGAGCAACTTTGCCGATAAACGATGCGCAAGCAAGGAGCCATAAGAGGCTGCAATAAAACTTGTGGCTACAATGCCAAGCAACGCTGGCAAATAAATATAGCCTAAACTGTATTCTGGCAACATAGGGTTGCCCCACCCCAAAACGACATTAGATAAAGCGCCTGATATGGCGATCGCAAAGCCACATGCGCTGGCCGTGGCCACTGCTTTTTGCATGATCAACTGGCGCTTAGATAGCCAAGTCACCAACAAATTGCCTCCACCAATACCAAAAAGCACTGACACCCAGCCTATAAACACACCAGCAATACTTAATCCCATATAACCAGGCAACTTAGAAGTGTCATCGTTTGACTGGGACAGCATCATTCTCAAGCTTAAGAAGATCGCAAATGCACCAAAGCTTGCTTGTAGATAAACCGCAGGAATAGTGAGCGCCGTATTCACCCCAATAAACGAACCAATAAGCATACCCACTGCAATAGGCTTCACTAAAGACCACTGAATTGAGGCTTTTTTTTGGTGAATACGAATGGCGGATAAAGAAGTAAAAATAATATTCGCTAGAGAAGTAGCGATCGCCATATAAAATATGATTTCTGGATTTATACCTTGTAGATTAAAGGCCAAGACTAAAACCGGCACAACAATAATACCACCGCCGATACCAAAGAGCCCTGCTAAGAGTCCGGCAAAGGCGCCTAGGGCCATATAAACAACAAAAATCATTCGTTCACATCTAACTAACAAAGAGGCTATTATCTACGCTTAGCCCCATAAGCGCAAAGTTTAGGATACTCCATTTATATGTGCCTCATTGTTTTTGCCCACCAGCTCAATACTGACTGGCCCCTCATTCTGGCGGCTAATCGTGATGAATTTTTTTCTCGCCCCACTCAAAATATGCACTGGTGGCCAGATATTGAGATACTTGCAGGCAAAGACCTAGATGCAGGAGGCACCTGGCTTGGCATACACAAAGATGGTCGCTGGGCTGCACTCACCAATTTCCGTAAGGGCAGCAGTGATTCCAATAATGTTAATGGGTTCGAAACACGGGGTCAGTTAGTGATCCGCTTTTTATCTGGCCATGATACAAGCCTAACGTTTGCCAATACTCTTGAGATGGGGCAATTCGCAGGCTTTAATTTATTGCTTTGGGATAATCATGAGCTTGTTTTTTGCGCCAATAATGAGCAGCAACCACCTAAGATACTGCCTCCAGGGCTATATGGCCTTAGCAATGGCACGCTAGATAGTCACTGGCCCAAAGTAGCGCATGTAAAAGATCATTTAAGGCACTCTTTAGCGCAACCTCAGACACATCAAAATCTGCAGCAGATAATGACAGACACAAGGGTCGCTCAAGATCATCGACTACCTAAAACAGGTATTGCTATAGACTGGGAAAGACGCCTTTCCTCTTGCTTTATTGACGCACCAGACTATGACTATGGAACCCGTTCTTGCATTAGTGTATTGTATGACCGCCTAGGTAACATAGATGTGTTTGAAACTTGTTTTGACCATTTGACACCTTCAACACAACACTTCACTTGGATGTCTAAGACAGCGTGAATTCAAGCTTGATTTTCCTTAACGGCCTTGCCCTTAGTGCGGGGCTAATTATTGCTATTGGGGCGCAAAATGCTTTTTTGCTGAACCGCGCTTTGCGCAATCAGCATCATTATGCCATCGCCCTTTTTTGCAGTTTGACCGATGCCAGCCTCATCTGCTTAGGTATATTTGGCGTGGGCGCTTTGGTTCAAGCTCAGCCCAATTTATTATTCTGGATTTCCTGTGCAGGGGCTGTGTTCTTGTTCATTTATGGGGCTTTGGCGTTTAAGTCAGCAACAAGTAAACACGCTATCAAAATGGAGGAAGGCGCAAGTGAATACTCACTTACCAAGGCCATTACGGTGGCTGCAAGTGTAAGCTTACTCAACCCTCATTGTTACTTAGATACGATGGTTTTAGTGGGCGGAATCAGTACCCAGTATGTTGGCAATGAGAAAATATGGTTTGGCTTAGGTGCAGTAAGCGCATCTTTTATATGGTTTTTTGGCTTGGCTTGGGGCGCTAAGTGGCTCATGCCTTTATTTAAAAAGCCTTCTGCGTGGCGAGTGCTAGACGGCCTTATAGGTATTATGATGTGGAGTATTGCTGCAAGTTTAATTGCCCACATATCGACTATGTAGGCGCGTGAGCCCAGCCGCTTTAAGGTTGTCGTGAATGACCTGCTGCACACCTTCTGCACCTGCTTGCGCTAGGGCTTTTTGTAGCATGCTTTGAGCTTGGGTTAAGCTGAAATTACGAATGACAGACTTCACTTTTGGCAGACTTGCAGCATTCATAGACAAGCTATCGTAACCCATGCCCATCAACAGTAACGCACCGGCTGGATCACCTGCCAGCTCGCCGCACAAACCCACAGGAATGCCTGCAAATTTGGCCGCATCCACGACATGCTGTAAAGCCATCAACACGGCAGGGTGCATGGTGTGATACAAATCGGCTACTCGCGGGTTATCTCGGTCCACTGCCAATATATATTGCGTTAAATCATTACTTCCCACAGACATAAAGTCCACACGCGAGGCGATGTGTTTGGCTTGATAAACTGCAGCAGGCACCTCTATCATAACGCCGATTGGAGGCCTAACTAACTTATAACCTTCCTCACATAACTCTAAAAACGCTTGGTCAATCCATCGAATGGACTCATCTATCTCGCTGACATGAGTAATCATTGGCAGCATGATACGTAAGTTATCTAAGCCTTCGCTGGCCTTAAGCATCGCTCGAATTTGTACCAAAAAGATTTCTGGATGGTCTAATGTTACTCGAATACCACGCCACCCTAAAAAGGGGTTGTCCTCTTTTATGGCAAAGTAAGGTAAGTTTTTATCCCCGCCAATATCCAATGTGCGCATCGTCACAGGAAGAGGCGCAAAGCCTTCTAGCTGAGTGCGGTAACATTCAGTTTGTTCATCTTCAGAAGGAAAATGCTCCTTCGTCATAAAGGGCACTTCAGTACGGTATAGACCCACACCTTGAGCTCCTTGAGCCAATGAACGGCCCACGTCTAAAGGCAAACTGGTATTCACAAGGAGCGGCACTGTATGGCCGTCACGGGTTTGTGCAGGCACAAGGCGCAACACCTCTAACTCTTTGGTAAATGATTCTTCATCAACAATCGCTTGCTCATACTGGCGTCTTAAGTCTTGGCTTGGGTTAAGAAATATGCGCCCCATATAACCATCAATCACCACCTCTTGGCCTTCCATACGCCGGTACGGGAAATCCACCGCGCCCATAATGGTAGGAATACCCATGGAGCGTGCCAAAATTGCTGCGTGGGAGTTGTTCGAACCCAACGTAGAAACGATGGCTTTAAGCTTATCAGCTGGCACTTCGGCTAGCATTGCAGCAGTAACTTCCTCTGCTACTAACACGGTTGAATCTTCAAACTTGCGCACTTGCGTGTTCGTTTGTTGCAATTCAGCCAAAATACGCCGACCAAGGTCTCTTATATCAGATGCTCGTTCTCGTAAATAAGGGTCTTCCATTGCCTCAAAGGAACGGATATGTTGCTGCACTACACGGCGCAGCGAGCCCTGTGCCCATTGGCCTTGGCGAATATGCTGAATGACTTCCCCAGCAAGAGCATTGTCATCCAACATACGCATGTACACTTCGAACAGCTCTTGTTCTTGGTTTTTTAAGTTGCGCGCTAAGGTACGACTGATTATTTTAATCTTGCGTCTAACGGCCTCTAAGGCCGTTTGAAAGGACTCAACCTCGATTTCTGCATCTTGGCATCTTCGATCTGGCACTTTATCTAGATCTGCAGGTGGCGCAATCACAGCAACGTGTCCAATGGCTACGCCGCCAGAACCACTGACACCCTCATAATGCAAGTCTAAGCTTTCGCCGTCTGCCAAAGCATCATGCCGTAAGCCGCCGCCTGTGGCCTCAGCGTGTGCTATAAAACCTGCAAGCTGGGCCGACAAGGTAATAAGCACGGCTTCTTCTTCAGCATCAAACTGGCGCTCATCACTTTGCTGCACCACCAAAATACCCAACACCTTACGGTGGTGAATAATAGGCACGCCTAAAAAGGAGCTAAAGGCCTCTTCGCCTGTGGCTTGTACGTAATGAAAATTGGGGTGTTGTGCAGCTTGCTTAAGGTTAATGGTTTCAGCTTTAAGGCCTACCAAACCGACCAAACCTTGCCCAGAAGAAAGGCAAGCTGAGCCAATAGAAGCTTGATTAAGCCCCTCACTTGCCATAAGCACGTAATTATCAGTTTGTGGGAAATATAGGTATATAGAGCACACGTCTGTGCGCATGGCTCGTCGAACTTGATGTACCACTAATTTCAGGGCCGATTGCAAATCTTCAGCAGCACTTACCGCTTGTATTATTTTACGCAGACTATGCAGCATTCCATTCCTACCTATAGTTTTTTACTTAACGTCTTGATTCACAATGCTTAACAATAACATCTCAGCCTTGGCTATGGCTTGGAACAACCAACCCATGATGATAAACCAAACGTGAATGTCGCAAACACAACTCTTTCATTGCGCGCCGATAGACCTCACGTTTAAATGACACCACTTGATCCACTGGATACCAGTAGCTAACCCACTCCCACGCATCAAATTCTGGGCTATTAGTCGTGCCCGTTTGAACGGCATCATCGGGCGCTAACATGCGCAACAAAAACCATTTTTGTTTTTGACCAATACACAAAGGCTGCTGGCCTTGGCGAATCATTCGCTTAGGCAAACGATATCTTAGCCAGCCACGGGTACAAGCAAGTACCTCGACGTGCTCTGGCAATAGGCCAATTTCTTCTTTAAGCTCCCTAAATAAGGCTTGTTCTGGCGTCTCATGCGCATCAATGCCACCTTGGGGGAATTGCCATGCATCCCAACCCAATCGCTTTGCCCATAGTACTTGCCCATGGGAGTTTGCCAGAATAATCCCTACATTGGGGCGAAAACCATCTTTATCGATCACGGCTTTGCACCATACAAAATATATTTACCCCATTGTTCCACAAAACAGACAACAACAACAACAACAGATGAAAATGAGCTAAAATAATATGCTAACTACAATCTATATATATTGATACAGGTATGCCAATGCAAGGAAGACTCGCTTTGTTTGATTTAGACAATACATTATTGGCTGGTGATAGCGATCATGGATGGGGGCAATTCATGGTGTCTGAAGGTCTTGTTGATGCTAATGACTACGGCGCTAAAAATGACGCATTCTACCAAGATTACCTGGCTGGCAGTCTAGACATGGTGGCTTATGCAGAGTTTGCACTAGCCCCACTAACACAATACAGTGCTGCACAACTGAAAATCATCCACCACAAGTTTATGCAAACCACCGTTATTCCAATGATCGCCGCAAAAACTGGCGCCTTGCTAAAAAAGCACCGTGACGCAGGTGATGTGCTGGTTATCATTACCGCAACTAACGATTTTATCACCACCCCTATAGCTCAATACTTAGATATACCACACCTTATTGCGACACCTACCGAATGCATAAACGGCCGCTATACTGGCAAATTAAGTGGTTCACCTTGCTTTAAGGAGGGAAAAATTGACAAGCTTAATACTTGGATGACGTTACACAAAAAAACGATAGACGGTGCCTGCTTCTATAGTGACTCTCACAATGATCTGCCCCTTTTGGCACTGGTAGACGAACCCTTTGCCGTGGATCCAGATGCCACCCTTAAAGCTCACGCACTTGCCCACGGGTGGACGGTGATGAGCTTAAGATAATCACCCAATCACTAAGCTATCAAAGCTCATACCAAGTACGAAGAATAACAGACTTGAGGTATTCAGTTTCTGGGATAGCTGGGTGAACTGGGTGATCTCCACCTTGGCCACCTTGCTCTAGAACTTGGCCCATACGGCCATTTTTACGACACGCTTCTTGTAATAGTTGCGTCAGTCTTGCACGCTCTAAATGCATGGAGCATGAAGCAGACACCAAAATACCTTCTGGCTTTAAAAGGCGCATAGCCAGCTGATTAGCCCTTTGATAAGCCAGCTCTCCCGCTTTAATATCTTTGCGCCGAGCAATAAAGGCAGGCGGGTCAATAACCACAATATCAAAACGTTCTCCATCTTCATGAAGCTGTTTCATGGCGGTAAATGCGTCACCTTTGATACTCTGAACTTTATCTTCAACACCATTTAGCTGGGCTTGCTGATGCACTAGCTCTAAGGCTTGGGCAGAAGCATCGACACAAACCACCTCACTGGCCCCAGCGGTAGCGGCTTGAATACCCCAACCACCGATGTAGCTAAACATGTCTAACACACGCTTACCCGCAGAAAGTTTTTGCACTCTGCGACGGTTTAATCGATGATCGTAAAACCAACCCGTTTTTTGACCTTCCCAAACGGGTGCTAAAAATTTTACATTATTTTCTTTTAGAGGAACCAACATTGGCACCTCGCCTTGAGCCACACGCACGTAGTTTTCTAAGCCTTCAATCGCACGCATTTTGCCGTCATTTTTAAGCAAAATATTAAGCTTTGGAACCACGTCATTGAGCGCTTCAAGCAATAGCTCAAGCAATAATTCTATGCCCGCATTTGAAATCTGCACCACAATGACATCATCAAAGCGATCAATGACTAACCCAGGCAACCCGTCACTGTCGCCATAAACCCAACGATAACAATGGTCTTCAAACAATTGTTCCCTACTTACTAAGGCTGATTCTAATCGGCTAGTTAAGCGTTCTTTGGTAAGCGGCTCATCAACTTTACGGCTGACTAAACGACCACAAATAAGCTGTTTTGGGTTAATTATAGCCGTGCCTAAGCCTTTACCCTTCGCATCCAATACATTCACTTGTTCTCCAGCCGCAAAGCTTTGAAGAGGGGATTTAACCACATCGACTTCGTTGCTATAAATCCACAAATGGCCTTGGCGTAAGCGACGATCTGACTTTGGTTTTAAAATTAGATCTGGCATTTATTCTTCACACAGTTGGCTATAAGCGTCTGCGTCTAACAGATGCTCTAACTCTTCTGCATCGGATAAACGGATTTGTAGCAACCACGCATCGCCATAAGGGTCGGTATTGACAAGTTCTGGATCATCGGCCAGCTGCTCATTGATGGCAATAACTTCACCAGAAACAGGGGCAAAAAGGTCTGATGCAGCCTTAACTGATTCGATCACCCCAAATTCATCTGCAGCCACAAGATCTGTACCCACTTCTGGCAATTCAACAAAGACCACATCGCCTAGCTGCTCTTGGGCAAAGTCGGTTACGCCGATAGTGACGATACCGTCGCCTTCATTGCGGATCCATTCATGGCTTTCAACGTAGCTTAAGCCTTGGGGTAAATTACTCATAATCGTGTCCTTAAATGTGTTGTTAGAGTTTTGGCGCTTGTGACAAGGGCGGCAGGTGTGCACCTACACCCATCGCCTGTTGCGCTAAATGTTGTTTAATGGGGGTTAAATTTTGTACCCAATTCATACCTGTATTGCGCAGTAAACTTAGCATTGGATGCTGATTACCAAACAATCGTGAAAAACTTTCCATCAAGGCCATCATGCGTAAATTGTCATTGCGCCTTTGGCTTTGGTATTTCTCTAATACCAAGATGCTGGCAATATCATCACCGTGCTTGCGTGCCTGTTGTAACGTGTCTACTAAAGCTGAGACATCAAGCAATCCAAGATTCACTCCTTGACCAGCTAATGGATGTATCGTGTGAGCAGCATCACCTACTAGCACTAGCCCATTTTGAACATAACGCTTGGCATGACGTTGCCTAAGCGGTATAACGTGACGCTCATCGCTGGCGATCACATCGCCTAAACGCCCCTCAAAAGCACCTGTTAAAGCAAGGCAAAATTCACTTTCAGGCAGCTCTTGCATGGCTTGCGCTTGCGCTTTAGGCTGCGACCACACTATGGAGCAATAATGGTGATCTACGCCTTTTTCAGTCGCACTTAGCAGTGGTAAAAAGGCTAATATTCCGTCTTCAGTGAAGCGCTGCCATGCGGTACTTTGATGAGCTCTACTTACTTGTACTCGAGTAATCAAGGCGTGATGCGGATAATCCCATTCTCTGGTGGGTAGTCCAGCAAGCTGTCTAACTTTAGAGTTAGCCCCATCTGCCCCCACTACAATAGTTGCCGTGATTTGTGCACCACTACCAAGTGTTAGCGTACGTGGCGAAACCTCTTCAGGTGACATATCCACTACTTGAGCATGTTCGAACAATTGATAGTTTTTATGCGCTAGAGTTTGGTGCAGCGCTGAAGTAATGGTTCGGTTTTCAGCAATATACCCCAAATAAGGCAGGTGCTGTTCGGCAGCAGTAAAATGGAGTTTGCCGGTACCACAAGCATCCCATACATGCATCGCGCCATAAGCCTGCAAACGCGCCATATTTTCTATGACCGGCCAAACTTGCAAGTTTTTTAGTAAATTTTCAGACGCCAAACTCAAGGCACAAACGCGAGCATCCACTTGCTGTGACGGCCAATCTTGTGATGTGTTTAATTCACCAGACTCGATTAACGCCACTTTAAAGCCTGCATCAATAAGACCGCAGGCAAGGCTAGCACCCACCATACCCGCACCGACGATCGCTACATCAAACTGACTCACAGTGTTTTCTCACTGCTGCTTAAGCGTTCAGCGTTAATAGCAGGCATGGCAAGCACCTGTGCCAAAGGCACATCTAAACCCATCGCTGCGCGGGTAAATACTCGTCTCACTAAAGGTATCTGGGCCATGGTTAATAACCCTAATTGTCGTAATACGCTGTAATGGACTTTTTTATTGGAAAACAGCTTCATGACCTTATCACTCGCACTAATAACACGGTCTTTATCCCAGCCACTAGCTGCAACAAACTCATTTAAATTAACTAAGTCACCAAGGGGGATACCCTGCTTACATGCTTTAAGCACAGATTGTGCTAATGCAAAATTACTACGCAGACTTAAGTTAAACCCTTGGCCTGCAATAGGGTGTAAAGTGTGGGCGGCATTACCAACCACAGCCAAACCTTGCCTTGCCTGTTCTAAAGCAACGCTTAAGGCCAGCGGATAAACCTGACGATCGCCAATGGCAAGAAGTTTGCCCATTGGGTAGCCTAGTTGGAGCTGGATTTCTTGTAGTAATTGTTCATCACTGAGCTGTTGCAATTCATTTTGACGGGTAATGGGCTGCGTCCACACCAGAGCAGCACGAAACTTACCATCGATACTGGGCAAAGGTAGTAAGGCTAATGGGCCAGACGCAGTGAACCGCTCACACGCCAAGCCTTGATGGCCTTGGTCTAGCTCTACATTAGCAACTAACGCCACTTGATCGTAATGATGCACTTGATCAAACATACCCAGTTTTTGGCGTAGCGCCGATCGACCACCATCTGCCATCACTATAAGCTGTGCGGTAATGAAACCGCTGGTTCCAAAACGCTGATACACAAGATGGCTGTCTTGTCGCGCATTATCAATAGATATGACTTGAGCTTGATCGATAAGATCTACGTAATCACTACACCGCTTTATAATTTGCTCTAAGAAGACCTGGCCCATGGTTTGGTTTTGTAATACATATCCCAGTGCTTCTCGTCGCATCTCATCAGCGAGCATATCACTCTTATAAGGTTGACCTTGGTCACTCACTTGAATCTTACTAATGACTTGCGCATGAGGCTCTAAGTAGTCCCACAAGCCTATGCTATTTAATAAATTGCGACTTCCAAGAGCCAGCGCGGTTGCGCGCCCATCCAATACGCCTGAGGTATTGGTGGTGGTTGTGTCGATACGAGCGCTATCAAGGAATGAGGTATCAATGGGGGCAGCATCAAGTATGGCAATGGATAAGCCATAGGCTTTTGCAATACCAGCAAGCGCCAGACACAAGCTTGCACCTACTAGCCCACCACCTACAATCACAATGTCGTAATGCTTAGTTGCCTGAGCCCCACCTGAGCCTTGATCTTGTTCTGCACTCATCAGCTAGCCATCAAGCGTTCAATGTCTGCCACACTCACAGGCAAGTCACCAGTCAGATTTCGGTAGCCTGCTTCTGTCACCAATATATTATCCTCAATACGCACTCCAATACCACGCCATTGCGAAGCAATCGTCATGTCCTCTGGATCAATATAAATACCAGGCTCTACGGTGGTGATCATGCCAGGCAGAAGAGGCCGAGATTCTCCACCTGCCTTATAAGCACCCACATCATGCACATCCATTCCAAGCCAATGGCCTATATTGTGCATGTAGAATTGACGGTAGCTTTGGTCTTCAATATTAGCCTCAAGGGTCCCACTCAACAAACCAATATTGATCAACCCTTGGACCATCACTGTCACTGCTGCATCTTGCATGTCTGTGTATACAGCACCTGGCTTAATACACGCTAGAGCGGCTTCGTGGGCTGCGAGAACAATCTGATAGATGATTTTTTGTGGCTCACTAAAGTGTCCATTGACTGGAAATGTCCGGGTGATATCTGAAGCATAATGATCCAATTCACACCCTGCATCAATTAAGACTAAATCACCATCTTGTAAGCGTTGGTCATTATTTGTGTAATGTAAAATACACGCATTGTCACCACCAGCAACGATAGAGCCATACGCGACTCGCTGACTGCCTTGCACAGAAAATTGGTGATGTAATTCTGCAGCCAATTGGTATTCGTACATGCCTACTTTACATTGTCTCATTGCTCTTTTATGAGCCGCCACACTGATATTACACGCCTGTGTCATTTGCTCTATTTCAGCGACTGACTTAATCAGTCGCATCGCATCTAATACCGGGTCAAGGTCTACTAACTGTGTAGGACATACTTTTCCTTGGCGTGACAAACGGCGAAGCTTGACAAGGCTTTGCTGCACCAACTCAATGCTTTCATCTTGGCTAAAGCGATAAACCACTTGAGTTGCACCATCTAACAACTCCACAAGCTGTTGCGGCAAAGTTTCACTCACATAAGCTTCATCAACCATCAAGGCTTCTGGAGCAGCATCCACACCTAGGCGGCGACCATGCCAAATTTCTTGTAATTTGTCTTTGCTGCGGCAAAAAATAATGCTTCGTGGGCCATCCACGCTGTTTACTAAAACCAGTGTCGTGTGTGGTTCTACCATGCCAGATAAATAGTAAAAACTGCTATTTTGTCGGTAGTCCTGCTCCACATCACCATTACGAATTTGTGCGGCTGCACAATGGATGACGACCACAGCGCCCACAGGTAACTGCTGCAATAAAGCGGCGCGTCGTTGGACATACTCTATGGTGGCTATCTTAGTCATGCATTGGGCCCTTAAAATAATTGCGACACTTTAGTGTAATTGTTGTGGCTCTTTTTGAGGTGGTGAGTCAGCCACGTTAAATTCAGCAAACACCATCATGGCAGCCAAACGAACATATTCAACCAGTTCTAGATAACTTGTTTCGGCACTTTCACCGTCTAGGTCTTCATCATCTGCGTCAAAGGAGACTTGAGCAATATTAGCCAAATCTTCCATAGCATCTGTCATTTCACTGGATAGGCTTTGCTTAGTGTGGTCAAAACTCAAACCAAAACCACTCAAAAACCCACTACTCCATGCGCCTAAAGACTCTGTTCTAGAGGTTAATTCAGTGTCATCTTCTGGCAATAATAGCTGGAAGCCAAAATCACCAGCGCTCAATTGCTGCAGCACTAAGTCATACAAGGCGACTAACTCGGCTTTATCATCATCATCTTCAAGGGTTTGTACATCCAAGTGAGCCACAACCATCGCTAGCCATGCCTGGGCATCTACCCGCACTCCAGCAGCCAACTGCCCTGTCAACAAGCCATGCAGCTCTGAAGGTGTACCAAAGGCTCCCAACTCAACGAACATGTCCGCAAAGTCGTCAAATATGTAGTTTAGTTTTGGGGCAGTATCGGTCATGTGTTTGGCTCTGGCTAGAATATCCTCTTATTATACCTGAGCTGTAGGCATTCTCTAGCGCTTTTACAGAGTGTCACTAGACAGCAGCGCAATTTACTATAAAATCTATGGCCATATTATCTTTTAAGTGGCTCAACAATGTCGACCATTAACGCCTTGGCACATCACATCGACCAGTTGTTAACTCAACACCGTACTTTGCAGCACGAGTATGCTCAGCTTCAAATTAGTATGCGTACACTTGAGCAAGAATTGTTGCAACAAAAAGCTGAAAATAGATTGGCAAAAGAACACATTCCTCCCATTGACCAACCCTCAAATCAGGCCCTAGAAGACGATCTAAATCACTTGATCAGTCTATTTGACCAAGCAAAGGATGTGCATCATGAGTGATTTACAAGCAGTAGAAGTATCTATTTTGTCACAAAGCTATACGCTTACTTGTCCAGCTGGCAAAGAAGCCAACCTAAAACAAGCTGCGTATAATTTAGACCAAAAGCTAAAAAGTATAAAATCTAGTGGCAGAGTCATGGGGCTAGAGCGGATGGCAGTAATGGCTGCTCTTAATATGAGTGCAGAATTAATTGAAACTCAAACGCAACTAAGCATCCTTGAAACAGCACTGGAGCATCTGGACAAAAAAGTCAGTGAAGGCCTAAACTAGGGATTGTTGTGCCTTCGGGTTCCATTCTTAAAAATACCGGCCTATAATACTTGCAGACTCCCTGTGGTGCTTGACATCTAATAACGTCCTTGAGCCGATTTATATAAACAGGGGGCTCCTCGCTTAAGCTCTG
Source organism: Oceanospirillaceae bacterium (assembly GCA_024686035.1). Lineage (GTDB taxonomy): Bacteria > Pseudomonadota > Gammaproteobacteria > Pseudomonadales > Balneatricaceae > Njordibacter. Next base: position 38,461 of record JAIBDW010000001.1, on the reverse strand, counting down.
CGCATGTCCACTTGTTGGAACGCCTTCTGCCTAAACAGGGGCTCCCACCTTGAACCTTCGGGTTCAGGGCAACCTTTGGAATCGCCATCCTGGGGAGTCTTTCACGTCTTTTGTTAAAAAAACTAAGCCCCGCCTCATCACGTAAAAGTCTGTAAAATCCTTAGTTGATACAATATTTAGCCTAAAATTGTGACACAATTGTATCCATACACAAAGCAAACTTGCTTATTCTTGGAGCCTTGAGCCATGACCACACGCATCTTATTAATTGAAGACGACCAAGAGCTGAATGAGTTGTTGAGCGAATTTCTGTCTTTAGAAAACTTCCAAGTAGATCAAGCCTTTGATGGCGAACAAGGTCTGAACATGGCTTTAAATGGCCGGTATGATGTTTTGGTGCTTGATATCATGATGCCAAAAATGAATGGCTTGGATCTTCTCAAGCAATTTCGTATTAATCATAAAACGCCTGTACTTATGTTGACCGCTCGTAGCGATGAAATAGACCGTATTGTGGGGTTTGAAATGGGGGCAGACGACTACCTACCAAAACCTTGTAACCCACGAGAAATTTCCGCTCGTATTCGTGCCATATTAAGGCGCGTAGAAATGGATAAATCAGGCTTGGAGGCCAATGGGAAACGTCAAATCATTATCCGTGAAGACGTAGAGCTAAACCACAACACACGCATTGTTTCCAAACAAGGTGAGACCATAGACCTTACCAGCACAGAGTTTAATTTATTAGCAAGTTTGCTAGCAAAAGCTGGACAAGTACTCAGCAAAGAAGAATTAACAGAGAATGCCCTGGGTCGTAAGTTGGCTTTGTATGACAGAAGTGTAGATATGCATATGAGTAATCTAAGGCGAAAACTAGGGCCATTTTTAAGCAATGAACCTCGCATTAAAACCATACGTGGTGTTGGGTATCAGTATGTCATTAACTCTTAGATGGCCATCCATATTTCGTAGTCTATATTGGAAAATATTTTTCTTTTTTTGGCTAACTCTTATTGCAGCTATTTTTTCTGTAGCGACCTTGTCGGAAATTATTGTTCAAGAACGTGACCAAGATCAATACCAGAGGGTCGTAAAACTCGGCATTAAAGCTGCCGACATTTTTGAAACCAAAGGGTCTGCAGACCTTACGGAGTGGCTTCATTATATCCGCTTAGAATTTGGTGTCACAGGCTTTATGCTGGATGAAAAACGACGGCCTATTAGCCTGGCCCATCTGCCTAAAAATTGGCTTGAATTCACTTTACCGTTAACTCAGCACAGGCTTTCAGAGCGAAATCTAAAAGGCTTTCAGCCGTACACTATTTCCAGCAGCACTGATCGCATATATACGTTTGTTGCCCTGCGCGTTAATAGTGGACCTTATCCCGCCTGGCTGAAACACTTACCAATTTTACAAATTGTCACCGCATTACTTATCGTCGCGTTACTCACTGCTTTTGTGACTTGGCACATCACAGGCCCGTTGCGCAAGCTCAAACAAGCCACTCATTCGTTTGCCCGTGGTAATTTGGACACTCGATTAAGCAATGTGGCACACCAAAAAAATGATGAAATTGGTGAAGTCGGCTTGGCATTTAACCACATGGCAGAGCGAATTAGTTTATTGGTCAGTAACCAACAACGTTTATTCAGGGACATTTCACATGAGTTAAGAACGCCCTTAGCTAGGCAGCAAATTGCTCTGGAACTACTCGCTCGTAAGATCCCTGACGCAGAACATCAATCTTTGCATCGCATTGAACGAGAAATAGAGCGCATGAACGCACTGATTGATCAGGTGTTAACTTTATTGCGTTTAGAACAAAGCGACCAAAACCCTATTGCAGAAACCTACGACCTAAGCGACCTATTGTGCAAAATTACCCAAGATGCAGAATTTGAAACACAGTCTACACACCAGATCCACTTGCGCCAGCCTCAACAAAACCTGCTCACTGGCCAACAAGAATTAGTCTCACGCGCAGTAGAGAATATTTTACGTAATGCAATACGCTATACGCCAGCGGATGGGCGGGTCTTCATCAAAGTAGAGGCAAGGGCACAGGCAGTGGTGATTCGCATTGAAGATGAAGGCGAAGGCGTGCCAGAAGCTTCTTTGAAGCACTTATTTGAGCCTTTCTATCGTGTAGAGGCTTGTCGTAATCAACAAAGCGGGGGTTATGGCGTGGGTATGGCTATCGCTGAACAAGCCATAAGGGCTCAATCTGGCACTATCGAAGCCAGCAATCGTACTGTAGGAGGCCTTGGGGTAGATATCACCTTACCTAAGAAGCTACCCACTCAATAGCTTGGGCTTGCTTTTGACCTTGCTAAATATAAGGCGTGACTACAGACATGGTATGGGTGACTGTTTGCTCTTTTTCACCAACAGGTGCCACGTAATGAATAGCTGCCTCAGCTTCACCATTACCAGCTAATTTAGCAATGACCCATGTGGCTAAATACTGTGAAGCCATGCATCCGCCGGCTGTGGCAATATTCCTTTGGGCATTAAATGGCTGATTGAGCACTTCAATGCCCGCATCCATCACCCACGGCTTAGTGGTTAAGTCAGTGCACGCTGGCAAGCCGTTTAAATAACCCAGCGTTGCCAGTAATAAGGTGCCCGAGCACTGCGCTGCGAGTAGCTGACGGCTAGGGTCTAATTGCAGGCGACCCAGTATACTAGTATCTTTGGCGATATCTCTGGTGTAAATCCCGCTACCAAACAAAACCACATCTGCAGTATTAGCAAATTCTAAAGGCTGTTGAGCCGTTACTGTGACCCCATTCATAGAAGTCACTTGTGCTGTTGGGCAAGTGATTTGTACGTTCCAACCTTGGCCTTTCATGCGATTCAAAATGCCAGCTGCAATAAAGGAGTCTAGTTCGTTAAAACCTTCAAAGGTCAAAATAGCAATATTCATAATCTATCCAGCCCACATCTATTACAAATTAATTCACTTAAGGTGCTAAAAACAATTGATAGGCTGGGTTAGTTGTTTCTTCGTTAAACGCATAGCCTAGCTCATCTAGATAGCCTTCAAACACTTGCTTGTCTTGTGAGGGCACTTGCATCGCAACCAACACTCGTCCGTACGCAGACCCATGATTACGGTAATGGAACATTGAAATATTCCACGGACGGCCTAATGTTTTCAAAAACTTAAGCAACGCACCTGGCCGCTCTGGAAAGGTAAAACGGTAAACCACTTCGTCTTCGACATTGGCATGGCCACCCACCATATAGCGCACATGGCTTTTTGCCATTTCGTTGTCACTTAAATCCACTGCGCCAATGTCATTATTTGCCAGTTGTTTAAGTAGTGGCTCTGCACTGCCTTCACCTGCTTTTAAAGTCACACCCACAAATACTTGTGCTTTACTATCGCTTGCGTAGCGATAGTTAAATTCGGTGATATTGCGTTTACCCAAAGCCGTGCAAAATTGCTCAAAACTACCAGGATGTTCTGGTATTTGGGCGGCAATAATGGCCTCGGTGCCCTCTCCAATTTCAGCCCGTTCAGCAACATGCCTTAGACGATCAAAATTAAGATTAGCTCCTGAAGAGACGGTCACTAGGGTTTGGTCTTGAGCTTTTTCACGTTCTACATATTTCTTTAATCCGGCTAAGGCACAGGCGCCTGAAGGCTCTACGATCGCCCGTGTGTCGTCATAAATATCTTTAATCGCTGCACACATTTCATCGGTTGTAATCGTGATCACTTCATCAACATATTTTTGTGCCAACTCAAAGTTGCGCTCGCCAACTTGAGCTACAGCAACCCCTTCAGCAAAGGTTCCTACCTCTTTCAAGATCACACGTTTACCCGCATCTAAAGCCGCTTTTAAGCAACACGAATCTTCTGGCTCTACGCCAATGACTTTAATATCTGGGCGCAAGTATTTAATATAAACAGACATTCCTGCAATTAAACCGCCACCGCCAACAGGGATAAATATTGCATCAATATCACCTTGGATTTGTCGTAGCAGCTCCATAGCCACAGTGCCTTGGCCAGCTATCGTATGTTCATCATCAAACGGATGGATGTACATCATGCCTAAGCTATCTACCAGTTCCAGCGAGTGCGCATAAGCTTCTGGGAATGTATCCCCATGTAACACAACTTTAGCACCCAAAGCCCTTACCGCACTTACCTTAATATCTGGGGCCGTTTTTGGCATCACTATGGTAGCGTTAATCCCTAAGTGTTTGGCAGACATAGCAACGCCTTGAGCATGGTTGCCAGCTGATGCAGCGATAACCCCACAAGCTCGCTGCTCATGGGTTAATTGAGAGATGCAGTTATAGGCACCACGAATTTTGAAAGAGAATATGGGCTGCAAGTCCTCACGCTTAATCAAAATTTTATTTCCCAACTTCTTAGACAGGCTAACAGCCATGTCCACAGGCGTTTCTAATGCTACGTCATAGACATTGGAAGATAGGATCTTTTTGATGTAACCATCTGGCATAATATTTCTTCTAGTAGGGTAATAATTCACACACAAGGTAGCGTATTTAGCTTGGCCTATTATATTAATGGTAGAAGCCACTAGCGTCTACAAAGTATGGTGCAAATTCCTGTATAATCACGTTATTAGTCTCTCACAAGATCATTACCATGACTCAAGATCAATTAAAGCAAGCTGTAGCACAATCAGCAGTCGACCATATTGCTCCACACCTTAATAGCCAATCTATCATCGGTGTCGGCACAGGCTCAACAGCCAATTGCTTTATTGATGCTTTGGCCAACATTCAACACGAGTTTGATGCTGCTGTAGCTAGCTCAGTGGCCACGGCAACGCGCCTTAAAAACCATGGCATTAGCGTGTTAGAACTTAATGCTGTGCCTCATATGCAATTTTATATTGATGGTGCTGACGAAAGTGACGCACACCTTAACCTCATTAAAGGTGGGGGCGGTGCATTAACTCGGGAAAAAATTGTCTCAGCGGTGGCCGAAACATTTATTTGCATTGCTGATGAGTCAAAACTAGTGGATGTATTAGGTGAGTTCCCACTCCCTGTAGAGGTCATCCCCATGGCACGAAGTTATGTGGCCCGAAAGCTTGTCGGCCTTGGGGGCGAACCTGTTTGGCGTCAAGACTTTGTTACTGATAATGGCAACGTCATTTTAGACGTTTATGGTTTAAGCATTGTTGATCCTAAAAATCTGGAACAACAAATTAACCAAATTACGGGAGTGGTAACCAATGGCCTGTTTGCCCAGCGCCCAGCAGATGTTTTATTTCTGGGCACTGGCGAAGGCGTGAAGAGGCTTAAAGACTAAAACAATACGCGACAGCTTATCGTGCCAACAACTTGTTTAAGCTTCATTAAAGCCAGTTCAGAGCAGCTGGCGTCAACATCAATGACCACATAACCCACTTTGGTGTTAGTATTCAAATACTGCCCAGAGATATTGATACTGTTTTCAGAAAACACGTTGTTTATTTTAGACAAAGTACCTGGGATATTTTCGTGTATATGCAATAACCTATGGGTGTTTTCATGAATAGGTAACGACACTTCAGGGAAGTTTACAGCTGAAAGGCTGGTGCCGTTGACGCAGTAACGAATCAGCTTATCTGCCACTTCAACACCGATATTAACCTGTGCTTCTACGGTAGATCCACCGATATGCGGTGTTAAAATGACATTATCTAAGCCCCTTAATGGCGACACAAATTCGTCGTCGTTAGAGCGAGGTTCTACTGGGAAGACATCAATCGCTGCACCTAGTAACTTACCACTTTTTAGACAATCAGCTAGGGCATCAATATCCACTACGGTGCCACGAGAAGCATTAATAAGAATGGCTCCCTCTTTCATCTGTGAAAGTTGGGTTGGCCCAATAAGGCAATGCGTGGAGGGTGTCTCTGGTACATGTAGCGTTACAATATCTGCTTGCATAAGCAGCGCTGCTAGGTTGCTACAAGGTGATGCATTACCCAAACTCAACTTAGTGATTTGATCATAATAAATCACTTCCATGCCCATAGATTCAGCCATAATACCCAATTGCGAGCCGATAGAGCCATAACCTACAACACCTAATACCTTGCCCCTTATTTCATAAGAGCGACTAGCAGATTTGAGCCATTGACCACGATGGGCCTTAGTGCTTTTTTCTGGGATACCTCGCAGCAACAATATGGCTTCAGCAATCACAAGCTCAGCGACACTTCGAGTATTGCTATAAGGCGCATTAAACACAGGGATACCCATTTCCAAGGCGGCTCCAAGGTCTACCTGGTTGGTGCCAATACAAAAACAGCCAATGGCCATTAGCTTGGGTGCTTGTGATAACACATTTCTGTTGAGCTGAGTGCGTGATCGGATACCCACAAACTGAGCATCTTTTAACACTTCAATCAGCTCACTTTCAGGTAAAGCAGTGGTATAGAAATGAATATTATCAAAACCATCGGCCTTTAACGCCTCAACAGCTGACTGATGAACGCCTTCTAAAAGAACGATTTTTATCTTATTTTTTTGAAGTTCAACGTGTAGATACTGAGTCAAGAGGAAGCCTTTAAATGGGAATTAAATTGAATTTATGGAAATTCTAAAGGCGACCATTATATTATCAAAAGCGACACATTAGTAGTCGTGCAAACATAAAAAAACCCCTAACCAGCAATGATTAGAGGCTTTTTAACACGATTACACACTTTCCCTTTAAACTGAACTTACTTTAGCCCAGCTCACTTGGGAGATTAGGCTTCCATGTCTTTCATAGATAGCTTAATACGGCCACGTGCGTCAACATCCAGTACTTTAACCTTGACTGTTTGACCTTCTTCTAGGAAGTCTGTCACCTTCTCAACACGCTCACTTGAGATTTGAGAAATATGCAATAAACCATCTTTACCAGGCAGGATGTTGATGAATGCACCAAAGTCTACAATGCGCTCAACCTTACCTTCGTAAATTGCGCCAACTTCAGCTTCAGCAGTGATTTCTAGAATCTTAGCTTCAGCTAACTGTGCAGCTGCTTTATCATCAGCATAGACGCGGACTGTACCATCATCTTCAATATCGATTGAAGCACCCGTTTCTTCACACAAACTACGGATCGTTGCTCCACCCTTACCAATCACGTCACGGATCTTATCTTGATCGATTTTGATGGTTTTCATCGTCGGTGCATTATCATTTAACTCAGTACGTGGTACCGAGATCAACTTGTTCATTTCGCCTAGAATATGGATACGGGCTTCGTGTGCTTGCTCAAGCGCAAGCTCCATAATTTCTTCGGTAATGCCTTGGATTTTAATGTCCATTTGCAACGCCGTAATACCTGCAGCAGAACCGGCTACTTTAAAGTCCATGTCACCCAAGTGATCTTCATCACCTAAAATGTCAGTCAATACCGCAAAGCCTTCGTCTTCTTTAATAAGGCCCATAGCAATACCGGCAACAGGCGCCTTAATAGGCACACCAGCATCCATTAGCGCCAAAGAAGCGCCACATACAGAGGCCATTGAGCTTGAGCCGTTAGATTCAGTAATTTCTGAAACGACACGAATGGTGTATGGAAACTCTTCTTGGCTTGGCAACATCGCTTGAATACCACGACGAGCTAAACGCCCATGTCCAATTTCACGACGACCAGGGCCCATAAAGCGGCCCGTCTCACCTACAGAGTAGCTAGGGAAATTATAGTGCAGCATAAATGGATCTTTACGTGAGCCTTCCAAAGCATCGATGATCTGTTGATCACGGCTAGTGCCAAGAGTGGCCACAACAATAGATTGAGTCTCACCACGAGTAAACAATGATGAACCGTGAGCTTTGGCCAAGGTGCCAATCTCTACATCAATTCCACGAACTGTTTTGTTATCGCGGCCATCAATACGCGGCTCGCCTGCCACAACGCGTGAACGCACGGTATGTTTTTCTAGCTTGCTTACCATCGCTAACACGTCAGATTTAGTTGGCGCAGCTTCATCGTCACTACATAACGCAGCAACAGCTTGTGCCTTAACTTCTCCTAAGCGCGTGTAACGATCCATTTTATCGCTAATTTGGTACGCTTCACCCACTGCATCGCCAACTTGCGCTGTAACAGCCGCTTTTAGGCCAGCATCTTCTTCATCTGCTACCCAATCCCAAGTAGGCTTGGCCGCTTGTGATGCAAATTCAGCCACCGCCTTAACCACAGCTTGCATTTCATCATGAGCAAAAAGAACAGCGCCTAACATTACATCTTCGCTTAGCTCTTTAGCTTCTGATTCAACCATCAGCACCGCATCAGCTGTACCCGCAACCACCATGTCTAGATCAGCTGTAGCTTGAGCTTCAAAGCTTGGGTTAAGCTGATAACCTGCTTCGTGAGTATATGAAACGCGTGCAGCACCGATAGGGCCAGCAAAAGGAATACCAGAAATAGCTAAAGCAGCAGAAGTACCGATCAAAGCTGCAATATCTGTGTCGTTGTGCTTATCCGCAGAAACCACAGTACAAATAACCTGCACTTCGTTCATGAACCCTTTAGGGAACAGTGGACGAATTGGACGGTCAATCAAACGGCTCGTTAGCGTCTCTTTTTCAGAAGGACGAGCTTCACGCTTGAAGAAACCACCAGGAATCTTACCTACAGCGTAAGTTTTTTCTTGGTAGTGCACAGATAAAGGAAAGAACCCTTGGTCTGGTTTGGCAGTTTTAGCACCTACAACAGCAACCAATACTTGGATCGCATCATCGATAGTAACAAGAACAGCACCGGAAGCTTGACGTGCAATACGACCCGTTTCTAGCGTGACAGTTTGTTCACCGTATTGAAATGTTTTGGTAATGATAGACATATATATCTCCATAAAATAATGATTCTGCAATCAATTGAGCGATCTAATCCACCAGTACACTTATTGACTCGATGAGGCTGAATGCCAACCTTTATACCAAGCGAATAAGAGTACGGGCCGATCCTCTCTTTTTGCTTACAGCGAATACAATAAAGGCCAAGTAACCGATCGGTCACCTAGCCTCTATTTGCCACACTTTAAAATGCAAAGTGTGGCATTTGTGTCAAATTTTAAGCCCGCCACATGATCTCAATACAGTGAGCTTAAATCGACTTTAGCGGCGTAGGCCTAAACGACCAATCAAGGTAACATAACGCGTAGCGTCTTTACGATTTAGGTAGTCTAATAGCTTACGACGCTGGTTAACCATGCGAATCAAACCACGACGTGAGTGGTGATCATGGTTATGTTCTTTGAAGTGACTTTGAAGCGCCAAAATGTTCGCAGTTAACAATGCAACTTGAACTTCTGGTGAACCTGTATCGCCTTCGGCAGTTTGGTAATCAGCTACTACAGCAGCTTTTTCAACGGCAGTTAATGCCATGGTAATTCTCCAATAATTAATATGCCCTCTGGCCACTTTAATAAAATGACTAGGGGTTCGTTAGTGTTAACACCGTGCATATTTACAGCGCAACGTAAATGAAAGTCTAAGTGCTCATCAAGCGTTTAGCTTTTAAGCGACCTTCAGGTTGTACCTCGGCCAAGCCAATAAAGGCGTCCGCTTGGGTACCATGCAAGCTATACACTCGCACCACATCAAATAAGGCGTAGTCAGTAGTATGGTCTATAACCTTACCTTGCTGTAACGCCTCTATTTCATCGGGTGCTAAGTGTACAGCATTTAATGTCAAAACGGCAGTATCTGCAGGCATTAATAGCTTGTCTAGGGTTTCAAAGGCAGGGGTGATGTCTGGCCACTTACCTTCTTCAACCACTTGTTCCTTAGTTGCTTCGTCAATAATAGCCTGCAAGTCTTCCAAGGTCACCATTTGCTCGGCTACAAAAGGCCCAGCCTGCAAGCGCCTTAGCTGCGCCACATGAGCACCACACCCTAATGACAAACCTAAATCTTCCACAATACTGCGAATATACGTGCCTTTAGTGCAGGTAATATCCATCTGAACTTGATTATTAGAAAAATCCAAAAGTTCCAAATTGTGGATGGTGACTTGTCTGGGTTTCACTTCCACCGTTTTTCCAGCCCGCGCCAATTTGTACAAAGGCTGCCCTTTATACTTTAGCGCTGAAAACATGGAAGGCACCTGACTAATAAGGCCACGAAATTGTGGTAACTGAGCTTCGACATCCGCTAAAGTAATGTGGTCACATGCTTTGGTTTCCACAACTTTACCGTCTGCATCGCTAGAGTCGGTGCGTACACCAAGTTTACCAATGGTTTGATAACGTTTATCAGAATCGAGCAGAAACTGGCTAAACTTGGTCGCTTCACCTAAGCAAATAGGTAGCAAACCCGTCGCTAAAGGGTCAAGAGCACCCGTGTGGCCAGCTTTACGGGCCCCAAACATGCGCTTAACTCTTTGCAAGGCATGGTTAGAACTCATGCCTGTGGGCTTATCTAAAATAAGGATGCCGCTTACTTCACGGCCTTTAGGTTGACGAGCCACTAGCGCTTATTCAGCATCAGAGGCCTGCTCTGGGTCAGATGCCCTAGCTTGGTCAATCAAGTTACTTAAATAATTACCACGTGACAAACTATCGTCATAATGAAAACGCAGAGTAGGCACAATGCGCAGCTTCATGCGCTGGCCTAACTGGCTACGTAAAAAACCAGCAGCGCTATTAAGCGCCTTTATTGACTCCACGATTTCTTGCTCGTCTTCGCTGCCATTAAAAATAGTGACAAACACTTTAGCATGAGACAAATCACGGGATACTTCTACTGCACTCACTGTCGCCATACCTACGCGAGGATCTTTCACCTCGCGCTGGATTAGGGATGCTAGTTCACGCTGTATTTGGTCTGCCACACGCTGGGTGCGACTATATTCTTGTGCCATGGTTAGCCCTTACAAACTCCGCTCGACTTCGACTGTATCGAAGACTTCGATTTGGTCACCCACACGAACATCGTTGTAGCTCTTCACACCGATACCACACTCAATACCATTACGCACATCGGCAACAGAATCTTTATGACGACGCAAGGATTCCAACTCACCTTCGTAGATCACCACGTTATCTCTTAATACACGGATAGGCTTGCTGCGATGCACAGTACCTTCGGTAACCATACAACCTGCAATTTGACCTAACTTAGGCGAACGGAAGACTTCGCGAACTTCTGCAATACCAACAATGGTCTCTCGTAATTCTGGTGACAACATGCCAGAAAGTGCGGCTTTAACATCGTTGATAATGTCGTAGATTACGCTGTAATAACGTAGATCAATGCCTTCTTTCTCGATAAGCGCCTTAGCAGGAGTATCTGCACGAACGTTAAAACCAAAGATCACAGCGTTAGACGCTACAGCAAGGTTAACATCAGACTCAGCAATACCACCAACACCACTAGATACAACCTGCACCTTAACTTCTTCGGTACCAATTTCCATCAAAGAGCTAGTTAGTGCTTCCAACGAACCACGTACATCTGTCTTAAGTACCACGTTTAATACAGACGCTTGGTTTTTGCCCATATTTTCAAACATAGCATCTAACTTAGAGGCTTGTTGACGGGCAATTTTCACATCACGGTACTTGCCTTGGCGGAAGAGGGCCACTTCACGGGCTTTCTTTTCATCTGCAACTACAGCGAAATCTTCACCTGAGTCAGGGGTACCACCTAAGCCTAAAATTTCTACAGGAATAGAAGGGCCAGCACTAGTAATAGGCTTACCATTTTCATCCAACATCGCACGTACACGGCCAAACTGCTGTCCAGCCAATACAATATCACCTTTTTTCAAGGTGCCGTTTTGAATCAATATAGTCGCTACAGAACCACGGCCTTTATCAAGCCTAGCTTCAACCACAACACCTTTAGCAGGTGCTTCTGGCACTGCAGTAAGCTCTAACACTTCAGCTTCTAATAACACAGCGTCTAGCAAGGCATCAATGCCATCGCCATTTTTAGCTGATACTGGAATGAACTGAGTGACACCGCCCCAATCTTCTGGCACCACCTCACGGCTAGACAATTCAGTCTTCACACGATCTACGTCAGCGCCTTCTTTATCCATCTTATTGATCGCTACAATCAAAGGTACGCCAGCAGCCTTAGCATGCTGCACTGCTTCTTCAGTTTGTGGCATAACGCCGTCGTCTGCAGCAACAACTAAGATAACAATATCAGTCGCCTTAGCTCCACGAGCACGCATGGCTGTGAAAGCAGCATGTCCTGGAGTGTCCAAGAAGGTCACCATACCCTTGTCTGTTTCTACATGGTAGGCACCAATGTGCTGAGTAATACCACCAGACTCACCAGAGGCAACTTTAGTAGAGCGAATACTATCCAACAAGGAGGTTTTACCATGGTCAACGTGACCCATGACAGTCACTACTGGAGCACGAGGAATTTCTTGACCTTCGTAGTTGATACTTTCTACGACTTCAGTTTCAATGGCGTCATCCATGACCAACTTAACGGTATGACCCATTTCTTCAACAACAATCGTCGCTGTTTCTTGGTCAATCACCTGGTTGATGGTTGCCATAGCACCCATATTGAACATCACCTTAATCACTTCAGCAGCTTTAACCTTCATGCGTACAGCCAAATCTGCCACAGTGATAGATTCGGGCAAATGCACTTCATGAATCACCTTTTCGGTAGGCACTTCAAAGGCATGCTCGCCATTTCCAGAACGCTTAGGTGCCGCAAGTTTGCCTTTATTACGGGCACCCTTGCCTCGACTACGGTCATCACGGCCGCCTGATGCACGCCCTTTACCTTTGCCTTTGCCAGCAGGAGCTCCACCACGAGGCTTATCAGGTGTAGTAAATGTCTTTTGGTTTGTAGGCTTCTTCTTAGTCTCTTCAGTCGCTTTTTGACGAGGGGCCTGTGCACTTGCAGCGGCCTTTGTAACGGCAGGCGAAGGCGGAATTGGCGCTTTCGCAGCTGCCGCGGCAACCGCATCAGCTTTAGCCTTATTAGCTTGCTCATCTGCTTCACTTTTAGCCGCGGCACTTGCAAGCGCTTCTGCAGCTGCTTTAGCTTGTGCATCAGCTTGAGCTTGAGCTTCTTCACTGGCTTTGCGGGCTAACAATTCAGCCTTTTCAGCTTCAATGACAACCGCTTGATCATCTTCTTCAGACTTAACATAAGTGCGCTTTTTACGCACTTCAACATTAACTGTGCGTTTGCCAGCGGCGCCCGCTACTTTTAACGTACTAGTCGTTTTACGACGCAAGGTGATTTTTTTCGGGCCATCTACGTTGTCGCCTTCTCCACCATGAGACCTTTGCAAATGCGATAAAAGCGATTTACGCTCTTCGTCAGATACAGCGTCTGTAGCCTTGCGGCGAGCTAGGCCTGCTTCTTCCATTTGGTTAAGCAAACGCTCAACCGGAACACCTACTTTCTCAGCTAGGGTGTTGACAGTTTGATCTGTCATAATTGTCTTCTCCTGTCGGTCGGGCTATGGTTTAAACAAACCAAGGTGCGCGAGCCGTCATAATTAATTCTGCTGCTTTTTCGTCACTCAGACCTTCAATGCCTGAAATCTCGTCAACAGCTTGCTCAGCTAAGTCTTCCATCGTAATGATGCCACGACTTGCCAATACAAATGCAAGGTGAGTATCCATACCTTCCATATCTAGCAAATCTTGAGCTGGCTCAGATTTGTCTAGCTGTTCTTCTGCTGCTAGGGCCTGGTTCAGTAGCTTATCTTTTGCACGAGTACGAAGCTCTTCAACAATGTCCTCATCCAAACCATCTATGGCTAACATTTCATCAAGCGGCACGTAGGCAATTTCTTCAAGGCTAGCAAAGCCTTCTTCTACCAACATTTGAGCGAACTCTTCATCGATATCCAAGGCATCAATAAACGTTTGAACCACACCACCTATTTCATCTTGCTGCTTTGCCGCGGCATCTTCTTCAGACATCACGTTAATCGTCCAGCCCGTCAACTCCGATGCTAGTCGGACGTTTTGGCCATTACGACCAATAGCCATTGCCAGGTTTTCATCGCTCACTGCAACATCCATTGCGTGGCGGTCTTCATCCATTACAATAGAGCTCACTTCTGCAGGAGCCATCGCATTAATAACTAACTGAGCAGGATTATCATCCCAAAGCACAATATCAACACGCTCGTTATTTAATTCACCAGTCACTGCTTGAACTCGCGAACCTCGCATACCAACACATGCACCGATGGGATCAATACGGCCGTCATTAGTCTTCACAGCGATTTTAGCACGAGATCCTGGATCACGCGCAGCAGCACGAATCTCAATCACTTCTTCAGCAATTTCAGGCACTTCAATCTTAAACAACTCAACCAACATTTGTGGAGCTGTGCGGCTTAAAAACAGCTGTGGGCCTCGGCTTTCAGTACGAACTTCAGCCAATAAAGCCCTAATGCGATCACCCATACGGAATGTTTCACGGCCAATAAGCTGATCGCGAGCCATAAGTGCTTCTGCATTATTACCAAGATCCACGATCACATTGTCGCGTGTCACTTTCTTAACACTACCACTGATGATTTCGCCAATACGTCCGCGATATAACTCAACGACTTTAGCACGCTCAGCTTCACGAACTTTTTGCACAATCACTTGCTTAGCCGTTTGTGCCGCGATGCGACCAAAGGCTTCAGTTGGCAATTCTTGTTCCACAAGATCACCTAGCTCAAGGCCAGGGTTAGTCACTTGAGCATCTTCAAGGATTAACTCAGCTTCAGGGTTGGTGAACACTTCATCAGTGACCACAGTCCAGCAACGTGTCGTTGTCGCTGCACCTGTTTTGCGATCAATCGTGACACGAATATCACTTTCTTCATTGATATTTTTGCGTGTCGCTGTGGCTAAGGCTAATTCGATAGCTTCAAAGATGACGTCTTTTGGTACGTCCTTTTCATTTGAAACTGCTTCTGCCACTAACAGAATTTCTTTATTCATTTCAAGCTCTCACTTAATTTGGACTTATAAAACCGAGCTTAGAAGCGCGGTACAATATTGGCTTTTTCAATGCTGTCAAAAGGCAACAAATACTCTTCATCATCAACTTGCACTATCACGTCATCACCTTCGATGCCGTTTAGCAAACCAGTAAAACGACGGCGACCATCAAAAGCCAAACGCAATTTCAAAGTTAATTTTTCACCTATGCTGGCTTGATACTGCGCCAAGCTAAACAAAGGACGATCCAAACCAGGAGATGACACCTCAAGTGTGTATTCCCCAGTGATCGGATCTTCTACATCCATTACCGCAGCCACTTGACGACTAACATCTGCACACTGCTCCACGCCAATGCCTTGGGCATGGTCTATATAAACTCGCAAAGTGGTATGGCGACCTTGTGATATATATTCAATACCCCAAAGCTCACACCCACACGCAACCACTGCTGGCGCCACTAATGCTTCAATTTGTGCTGCTGCACCTGCCATTTTAATATCCTAAAACGCAAAAAGCCCCAAAAGAGGGGCTTTTTGTTGACTATATGTATTCAGTCTCATGGTGACACAGCGCCACAACATGAACCCCTGAATTACTTCTTTATGACTTTCGTCAAAGGTAAATGTAAAAAAACACTGACCTAAAAATGGTAGCGGGGGCAGGATTTGAACCTACGACCTTCGGGTTATGAGCCCGACGAGCTACCAGACTGCTCCACCCCGCATCAAAGTGCGCATATAATATCCATTTATTCCTTGTACGTCAAACACTTATTACAACTAACTAGTAAAAAGCCGCATTTAATATTCAGATTCACCAAACACCCGTATTAGGCATTGAAACCCATGGCTCCATAGGGGCCAACGCACTACCTGCTTGCAACAATTCAATCGAAACACCATCAGGTGATTTTACAAATGCCATATGACCATCGCGAGGCGGTCTATTGATCAAGACGCCTGCATCCATCAAGGTTTGGCAAAGCTGGTAGATATCCTCCACTTCATAGGCCAAGTGCCCCCAGCTTCTGCCTGTACTCAAGGCTTCACCCTCATCCCAGTTGTAAGTAAGCTCTAACAAAGGTGCCTGCGTATCACGCGCCTGGGCCTCATCAACAGCGCCTGCCAAAAACACTAGAGTGAACCGTCCTGACTCATGCTCTGATCGCTTCACTTCAACCAAGCCTAGCTGGTCACACCAAAAATTTAGTGAGGCAGTTAAATCTTTTACTCTGATCATCGTATGTAAATAGCGCACACTTACTCCAATATTTTTATCTGTTAACCCAGCACAGCATAAATCCATTCAACAGGCACCAGAATTAAACGCCTGACACCAGCATAAATGACCCATAGTCTATATCACTGTTATTCACTCTATGGGATTTGATCTGTTGATATTCTGCACTATCTACTGCTAATACTGCCTTTTCTACACTTGGAAATTCAACAATAACATGGCGATCAAAGAGGCGGCCCTCATGATGGCTTGTCACGTCTGTTTGAACGATAAACTTACCCTCGTACTTTGCAAAGACGCCCACCACTTTTGAACTATAGCAGGCCTTAAATTCTAGTGCATTAGTAACTTTAACAAACCCAATTAGGTAGCCTTTAGGCATACTTGATCCCTCTCGTTTAAACAGCCGGTAATGATATTACCGATGCTTATATTGCGTTGGGCAATGGCTTCTACTCACGTCATCACTGCGCAGCTGGGTGTGTTTGGTGGCACGACCACTGACTCTCTTGCGCCAAAGTTTAAAGCTCCTTGATTTCAAACTAGACCGCATAAAACGAATCAATTGCGACTCATTCATTTTAAACTGTTGTTCAATCGCCTCAAAAGGAGTTCGATCCTCCCAAGCCATTTCTATTACTCTTGACTGTTCATCCACTGTAAGCAACATTAACACGACCCTACAAGTTACCATAAAAAGCAAACATCTTATTTGCTATGTCACTATATTTTCAATCCTCGCCCATGTATTTGCAAGTCTTGAAAGCAAACAAGCGCATTATATTTACCCACCACTGGCGATCACCATCATTTTTTCTGCACACACCATAACAACAAAGACATCAAGCTAATGGTATGGGCACGCGATGACCTGATCCAAATCACTACCTGGACCAATGCAAATAACAGGCAAAAAAAAGCCCCAAATGCGGGGCTTTTTGCACGTCCTTAGAATTTATGGACGATTGTTTGGTACCGGCGGCCGGAGTTGAACCGGCACGAGCATAGCTCACCACCCCCTCAAGGTGGCGTGTCTACCAATTCCACCACGTCGGCATTACTCTTTACTGCGTTACAGGAACATCGCTGTCTAAAGGCGTTAGAACTTCTTCCAGTACTGGAAGAGCTTGCTCTACAGTCTCAACAACAGGAATGCCCGCATCAGAAATACTGCTAGCTTGCTGCTTGGCATAGATTGCCAGTGCAAAGCTGGTGACAAATAAACCAGCGGCTAAAATAGCGGTAGTACGACTCAAAAAGTTACCCGAGCCACTACTACCAAATACAGTCTGGGAAGCACCACCGCCACCAAAAGAAGCGCCTGCATCGGCACCTTTACCTTGCTGAATCATTATAAAGCCTATTAAGGCTACGGCTAACAGTACATGTACAATTAGGATTGCAACTTCCATCAAATTTCTCGCTTTAAACTAATTATGCTTAAATAAGCATTCATCTATTTCGCCGCCTGACCAATGGCCAAGAATGAATCGGCTTGTAATGATGCGCCGCCTACTAGGCCGCCATCAATGTCTGCTTGAGCAAATAACTCTTGCGCACTGGATGCAGTCACACTGCCTCCATATAAAATCTTCAAACCTGCCGCTTGCTCTGGAGCCACACGCTCCAAATGAGCACGTATAGCCTGATGCACTTCTTGGGCTTGAGCTGGGCTTGCTGTTAGCCCAGTTCCAATCGCCCAAACTGGCTCGTAAGCCACTACTGCATTGGCAAAACTGGCGCCACCGGCAGCGTCAATAACGGCCTGGATTTGACCCGTAACAACACTTATTGTCAAGCCTTGCTCACGCTGCTCTAAAGTTTCACCCACACATAAAATCGGGGTAATTTGCATTGCCTGGGTCGCCATAAACTTCAGTGCCACTTGTGCATCACCCTCTGCATAAAGTGCACGGCGCTCAGAATGACCCACCAAAACGTAGCTCACACCAAACTCTTTAGCCATGGCTAAAGATACTTCCCCAGTATAGGCACCGTTGTCAGCCGCACAAATATTTTGTACACCAATGGCAATGCGGGTATCCGCCAGCTCTATCTGAGTTTGAGCTAAGTACGGAAACGGAGGAAATACTACAAGTTGAGCATTTTTAACCGCTAACGCGCCCTGCTTTAGGCCCTTTAATAAAGCGGCTACAGTTTCTTTGCTGGCGTTCATTTTCCAGTTGCCTGCAACTATCATCTTCGCCATTGCCATAACCTTTCGTGAAAAAACCTAAGGTATCCAATTTAAGCGCGCAATAATACTCAAATTAAAGCGCCTAAACAAGGGATTCACCATTATTACTGAATAATTAGCCAACAATACAAACTGGGTTGGACTTAATTAATAATCTCATTTACATCATGAGCAAGCTCTTGAGCGTATTGATTAACTAAATCAACATCTTCACCCTCTACCATGACTCGCACCACAGGCTCTGTGCCTGAAGGCCGCAGTAAAACGCGTCCTCGCCCACCCATACGCTCTTCAATGGCATTAACTGCGTCATCTATGGCTGGGAAATCTGCTAAATTGACGCGATGTGAAAACCGCAAGTTAATCAATTTTTGCGGCATTTTTCGCATTTCATTTTTTAATTCATGCAGTGTTTTACCACTAGTCTGCATGGCTTGCAGAACTTGCAAAGCAGCAACAATGCCATCACCGGTGGTAGTTAGGTCTCTACAAATTAGATGCCCTGATGATTCTCCACCCAACTTCCAGCCTTTTTCTTTAAGCTGTTGCATAACATAGCGATCACCAACTTTGGCCCGCACAAAATCTATACCTAAGTCTTTGAGCCCAAGCTCCATACCCAAATTACTCATTTGAGTACCTACCACGCCACCTTGTAGTTGACCGTTACGCTTTAGACTAGCGGCAATAATAAACATCAGCTCATCACCGTCTACCTCATCACCTTGATGGTCTACCATGATGACACGATCCCCATCACCATCTAAAGCAATACCTAAGTCTGCTTCTTGTAATCGCACCACTTTGCGCAACATAGCAACAGATGTAGAACCGCACTCTTGGTTAATATTTAATCCATCTGGATCAATACCAATACTTGTGACTTCAGCACCTAATTCGTGCAGTACATTGGGCGCAATATGGTAGGTAGCGCCATGAGCACAATCAAGTACAATTTTCATGCCTTTTAAATTTGTATGATGGCTTACGGTACCTTTGCAAAATTCAATATATCGCCCAGCAGCATCTTCGATCCGCTTAGCACGGCCCAGCTCTTCTGGGACGACACACTCCATTACTTCTTGCAACTTGTCTTCAATCGCAGCCTCTACGCAGTCAGCAAGTTTAGTACCTTGTGCGGAAAAAAACTTAATGCCGTTATCTTTATAACCATTATGTGAAGCACTGATCACTATGCCTGCTTCTGCATGAAAAGTGCGAGTTAGGTAGGCCACAGCTGGCGTTGGCATGGGGCCTAATAAGCGCACATCTACACCCGCTGCGGATAAACCGGCTTGTAGGGCTGACTCAAACATATAGCCAGAGATGCGTGTGTCCTTACCAATCAAAACAGCGCTGCGACCATGCTCTGAGAAAACTTTCCCCATAGCCCAGCCTAGCTTCAGCATAAAATCGGGGGTGATGGGATACTCACCACAACACCCTCGTATGCCGTCTGTTCCAAAATATTTCATACTCAACTCCTGTTTAAACTGTCCATTGTTTAAGCTTGCATTTAGATATCAATTTTTTGTCATGCCTACATACTCATGCATCGCTATTTATTATGGCATGAGTCATGCGCAGTGCGTCGACAGTAGGGGCAACGTCATGTACCCGCACTATGCGTGCACCGCGCTCGTATGCCATCACAGCAGTGGCTAGGCCACCATACAGCCTCTCATCCACTGGACGATTCAATACATTTCCGATCATACTTTTACGGGACATTCCCACCAATATCGGCATGCCTTTGTTGGCCAATACACTTAAATGTTTAAGCAATTGTAGATTATGCCTCAAGGTTTTACCAAAACCAAACCCGGGGTCAAGAATAATGCGATCTGAGGGAATACCAAATAAGTTACACTGCTTGATGCGCTCATCAAAATAATCACTAATGTCTGCCACGACAGAACTATAGGTCGGATTATTTTGCATGGTTTTAGGGTCACCTTGCATATGCATAAGGCACACGGGAAGCTTTGTGTGTGCCGCAGCTTGCAGGGCACCTTGGCGTCCTAGCGCACGAACATCATTGATAAGCCCTGCACCTGCTTTAGCCGCTAGGGTAATCACTTCAGGAGTGCTAGTGTCGATGGAGACAACTACATCTAATGAGGCTTTAATCGCTTCAATAATCGGAATAACGCGGTCTATTTCTTGCTGTACTGATACAAGATCTGCGCCTGGGCGGGTGGACTCGCCGCCAATATCCAGAATGCTTGCGCCTTGATCGACCATGGCACGAGCACGCACCATGGCGGCATCTAGGCACACTGTTTGACTGGAAAAAAAATCTCCCCCGTCAGAAAAAGAATCGGGAGTGACATTGATCACTCCCATCACATGCGGCTGCGTTAGATCCAACCGCTGATTAGCAAAAAACATCTTAGCTTGGCGCTTCGTCAGCACCTGGCACATCACTGTTGCCCGCATTTAAATCGGCTTCAGAAACTGTCGCTTGGTCTTCCGGTTCAGCTGCACTAGCGCCTCCATCCGTTTTTGAACCGTTGCTGTCGTTATCGTCCCAACCTGCTGGAGGCGACACTTCTTGACGAGCAAGCAACTGGTCTAGCTGGCCAGAGTCTATGGTTTCATACTTCATTAGCGCATTGGCCATAGCCTCAAGAATGTCTCTGTTGTCATGTAAAATAGTATTGGCACGTGTATAACAGTGATCAATAATATCTTTTATTTCACCATCAATGACTGATGTAGTTTCATCTGAAAAACCTTTCGCGCCTTGGCCTTGTGCGCCACTAAACGGATCAGAATCTTCTGCTTCATATAGTAGTGGGCCTAATTTTTCTGACAATCCCCACTTAGTCACCATATTGCGTGCCAATTGAGTGGCGCGCTGAATATCATTAGATGCACCTGTAGTGACACCATCTTTACCTAGGGTCATTTCTTCAGCAATTCGGCCACCATAAAGGCTACATATTTGACTCAAAATGCCTTGACGAGACAAGCTGTAACGATCTTCTTCAGGCAAAAACATGGTCACGCCTAGCGCACGGCCACGAGGAATAATAGTCACTTTATATACTGGGTCATGATCCGGCACTAAACGGCCAACAATAGCATGCCCTGCCTCATGATAGGCTGTATTAAGCTTTTCTTTAGGTTGCATCACCATAGATTTGCGCTCTGCACCCATCATGATTTTGTCTTTGGCTTTCTCTAGCTCATCCATGCCTACCGTGCGTTTGTTTAGACGTGCAGTAAATAATGCTGCTTCGTTCACAAGGTTAGCTAAATCTGCACCTGAAAACCCAGGTGTGCCACGAGCAATAAGTTTGGCCTTTACATCATCACCTAGAGGCACTTTTTTGAGGTGCACATTTAGAATTTGTTCGCGGCCCAAAATATCTGGCAAGGACACGTGCACCTGACGGTCAAAGCGACCAGGGCGCAACAAGGCTGAGTCTAAGACATCTGGACGGTTAGTCGCGGCAATAACGATAATACCTTCGTTACCATCAAAACCATCCATTTCTACTAACAGTTGGTTCAAAGTCTGCTCTCGCTCGTCATTACCACCACCCATGCCCGTGCCACGTTGGCGGCCTACAGCATCAATTTCATCGATAAAGATAATACACGGCGCCTGTTTTTTCGCTTGTTCAAACATATCACGCACACGAGATGCGCCTACACCCACAAACATTTCAACAAAGTCAGAGCCTGAAATACTAAAGAACGGCACCTTAGCTTCACCTGCAATAGCCTTAGCTAAGAGGGTTTTACCTGTACCCGGGGCGCCAGACATAAGTATGCCACGAGGAATGTGTCCGCCTAAACGCTGGAACTTTCCAGGATCACGCAAAAACTCTACTAATTCTTCAACATCTTCTTTAGCTTCTTCTACACCAGCAACATCAGCAAAGGTGGTTTTAATTTGATCTTCACTTATCAACCTAGCCTTGCTCTTACCAAACGACATGGGGCCGCCCTTGCCGCCCGCACCGCCTT
Organism: Oceanospirillaceae bacterium; assembly: GCA_024686035.1. Lineage (GTDB taxonomy): Bacteria > Pseudomonadota > Gammaproteobacteria > Pseudomonadales > Balneatricaceae > Njordibacter. Next base: position 16,134 of record JAIBDW010000001.1, on the reverse strand, counting down.
GCATTTGACGCATGAAGAACATGAACACCACAATAATAATTAAAATAGGCGCACTAGCCACCAAAAGCTGCATCCAAATACTTTGCTGCTCTGGCTGCTTACCCACGATTTCAACTTCATGAGTTAATAAATCATCGACTAACTTAGGATCTGACAAAGCAGGGCGAACCACCTCAAAACTTGAGCCATCACCAAAAGTACCCGTGATCATAATGCCGTCTACTTCAACATTTCGGACTTGGTCACGCTGTACTGATTGCACAAATTCTGAATAGCTCACGCGATTGGGTGCAGTTTCTTGACTGAAGTTGTTAAATACCGTCAACAGCACTGCTGCGATAATAAGCCATAAAACCAAATTTTTTGTCATGTTGTTCAAATGTAGACTCCTAATCCTCTATAAGAGGGGGTGCGGTAGTATGGAAAATAAACGAAGTTTATTGCCCTTTAAAGCCGGTTGCCAATTGATAAACTTCTCTAGATCTTCCACGAGAAGCATCGGGTTTACGTGATCGTACATTAGTAAAACTTGTACGAGTGTCTTTTAATAAATCATCAAACCCTTCGCCATGAAATACCTTAGTGACAAATGCGCCGCCAGGTTTCAATACACTACGAGCCATATCCAAAGCCAACTCAACCAAATACATAGAGCCTGGCTGATCAATTGCTGGGTTACCACTCATATTGGGGGCCATATCAGAAATTACAAGGTCTGCTTTTTCACCGCCCAGGGCAGCGACAATCTGATCATAAACAGCTTGCTCAGTAAAATCACCTTGCACAAATGTCACATCAGCAATGGAATCCATGGCCAATATATCTGAAGCCACAACGGTGCCTTCTTCACCCACTAACTGCACCGCAACTTGAGTCCAGCCCCCAGGTGCTGCTCCCAGATCAACTACGGTCATACCTGGGCGAATCAAGCGATCTTTTTTACTGATTTCAAGTAACTTATAGCTGGCCCGTGAACGGTATCCATCTTTTTGCGCCTGTTTAACATAAGGATCGTCAAAGTGCTCTTTTAGCCAATTACTACTGGTTTTTGATCTAGCCAAGGGAATCTCTACTGATTGTACAAAAGTAAATGGGTAAATCTAGCTTCTAACAAGCGTAAACGCCAGACATGCGGTATAATAGCTGCAAGTTTAACACAGCCATAGGACCTATCCATAGGCCTATGACGACCAACAATTTATCTTTGGACAATCATGAATTTAGCTCAATCACAGAAAAAACAATTTCGCTCTATAGGCCATGACTTGCATCCGCTGGTTACTGTGGCTGCTAAGGGACTTTCCGAAACAGTTATGTCAGAAATTAACCGTGCCTTGTTTGATCACGAGTTAATTAAGGTGAAATTTTCTGTGGGTGATCGTGAGGTTAAAAACACACTTATTGCTGACATGTGCAAGCAGACAGGCGCCACACTGGTTCAGGCTGTTGGTAATGTAGCGCTTGTGTATTTGAGCAACCCAAATGCAGACCCTAAAAAGTCTAATGTAGAAGGGTAGATTTTTACCTAAATTTACAACACCTAAGTCAACTTGGGTGTTGTAAACAGCCTGATTGGGTCGTTAGGGCAACTCAGTTAAGCGATGTGCTCCACTTTAGCAATCTCATAATGAATCACGCCGCCAGGTGTGGTTACCTGAACTTCATCACCTTCGTTTTTGGCGATTAATGCCCGCGCAATGGGTGAACCAATGGAGATTTTTCCAGCTTTAATATCAGCTTCATCTTGGCCCACAATAGAGTAAGTTTTTTCTTCATCGTCATCAAGGTTGATGATGGTCACAGTGGCTCCAAAAATAACCTTGCCCGTGTACGGGATTTGACTCACATCGATCACTTGCACCAAAGACAACTTGCCTTCAATCTCCTGAATACGTCCCTCACAAAAGCTTTGCTGTTCGCGAGCTGCATGATATTCAGCATTCTCTTTCAAATCACCATGCTCTCGCGCCGTGGCGATGTCTTGGATGATGCGTGGACGAGTCACACTTTTCAATTCGGTTAGCTCAGCACGTAGCATTTTTTCACCACGCACCGTCATGGGGACTTTAGTCATCGCCATAATTCGTTTTCCTTTACGCTGTTAGCGTTGCGTGCATATCTTGCAAGCGACGCACTTCTTGTTCTTCACCAAATACTAATGCTTCTATAATGGCAAGGCCACCTGTTAAAGTCGTAGAGTAAGGTACTTTATGTTGCAAAGCAGAGCGACGAATAAGTGAGGAATCATTAATAGCTTGGCGACCTTCAGTGGTATTGACCACAAAGGTAATCTCATCATTTTTGATTTTATCAACAATGTTAGGACGCCCTTCCATTACTTTATTGACTAACTCGCATTCAAAGCCAGCATCAGATAGTGCTTTTTGCGTGCCGCTAGTAGCCACCAAGGTAAAACCAAGATCTAACAAGCCTGACGCCAACTTAAGGCTTGCCACCTTGTCTGCCTCACGCACAGACACGAACACCTTACCTGGTAGAGGCATGGCTTGGCCAGTGCCAATATGCGCCTTTGCAAACGCTTCAGCAAAGCTTTGTCCTATGCCCATCACCTCACCCGTTGATTTCATCTCTGGACTTAGAATGGGATCAACACCTGGGAACTTATCAAACGGGAACACAGCTTCTTTAACACTAAAATACCCTGGAATAATTTCTTGGGTAAAGCCAATGTCTGCAAGGCTTGCACCCGCCATCACTTGTGCGCCGATATCAGCCAAAGACACACCAATACATTTAGAAACAAAAGGCACAGTGCGAGAAGCGCGAGGGTTCACTTCGATGACATATATTTCACCATCTTGCCATGCCAACTGAGTGTTCATTAGGCCGATAACGCCTAGCTCTAAAGCCATGCGTTTGACTTGATCACGCATCAATTCTTGTACATCTTGAGGCAGGTCATAAGGCGGTAAAGAACATGCAGAATCGCCAGAATGAATACCTGCTTGCTCGATGTGCTGCATAATGGCGCCAATCACCACTTGTTCACCATCACACACGGCATCGATGTCCACTTCTACGGCATTACTTAAGAAACGGTCCAACAACACTGGAGAGTCGTGAGACACCTGAACAGCTTCGTTCATGTAACGCTTAAGTTCAGTTTCTTTGTGAACAATTTCCATGGCACGACCACCTAATACATAGGATGGGCGAACCACTAAAGGATAGCCGATTTTTTCTGCCGCGCGCACAGCTTCCTCTTGGGTGCGAACCGTGGCATTTTCTGGCTGCAATAAACCTAAACGCTGAATCATTTGCTGAAAACGTTCACGGTCTTCAGCACGATCGATCGCTTCTGGGCTAGTACCAAGGATAGGTACCCCTGAATTTTCAAGGTCTACTGCAAGCTTAAGTGGTGTTTGGCCACCATACTGCACGATGACACCTTCTGGCTGCTCAAGATGTACAATTTCAAGCACATCTTCTAGGGTAACAGACTCAAAATACAAACGGTCAGACGTGTCGTAATCTGTAGACACAGTTTCTGGATTACAGTTCACCATGATGGTTTCATAACCTTGCCTGCGCATGGTTAAAGCTGCATGCACACAGCAATAGTCAAATTCAATGCCTTGGCCAATACGGTTAGGGCCACCACCTAAAATCATGATTTTTTTACGATCACTAGGGCGCGACTCACACTCTTGTTCATAGGTAGAGTACATGTAGGCCGTGTCAGTTGAAAACTCAGCTGCACAAGTATCGACACGTTTGTATACGGGACGAACACCTAACTTTTGACGATGCTGACGGAAACCCTTTTCCGTAAGACCCAACAATTTAGCCAAACGAATATCAGAAAAACCCTTACGCTTCAGGCTATATACGCGGCTATGATCAAGATCTGCAAGGCCCAATGTGCCAAGGTTTGCTTCTTCTTTAATTAAGTCTTGTAGCTGCACTAAAAACCAAGGATCAATGCCCGAGTATGCATACACTTCTGGAATATCCATACCCATACGCAAAGCATCACCAACGTATTGGATACGATCAGCGCGAGGGATTTTTAACTCAGCAATGATTCTGCTGCGGGCATCTTCTTGGGTAATATCAAGGATAGGATCCAAGCCGTGGATGCCTGTTTCTAAGCCGCGTAGTGCTTTTTGCAATGACTCTTGAAAGGTGCGGCCTATGGCCATTACTTCACCAACAGATTTCATTTGTGTGGTTAAACGATCATCTGCTTGAGGGAATTTCTCAAAAGTGAAACGAGGTATTTTAGTCACTACATAATCTATCGAAGGCTCAAACGAGGCTGGTGTAGCGCCGCCTGTGATTTCGTTTTGTAACTCGTCTAAGGTGTAACCCACAGCCAGCTTAGCTGCCACTCGCGCGATAGGAAAACCGGTCGCCTTAGATGCCAATGCCGATGAGCGAGAAACCCTAGGGTTCATCTCAATCACTACCATACGGCCATCTTTTGGATTCACACCAAACTGAACGTTAGATCCGCCGGTTTCTACCCCAATTTCACGCAACACTGCCAATGAGGCATTACGCATGATTTGGTATTCTTTATCGGTCAGCGTTTGAGCTGGGGCAACAGTAATAGAATCACCCGTGTGTACACCCATTGCGTCAAAGTTTTCGATGGCACAAATAATAATGCAGTTGTCGTTGGTGTCACGCACCACTTCCATTTCGTACTCTTTCCAACCAATCAACGATTCATCGATGAGCAATTCACTAGTGGGTGAAAGATCTAATCCACGAGTACAAATCTCTTCAAACTCTTCACGGTTGTAGGCAATGCCTCCACCTGAGCCACCCATTGTGAAAGATGGGCGAATAATGGCAGGAAAACCAATACGACTTTGCACATCAAATGCTTCTTCTAGCGTGTGGGCAATTTCTGCACGAGGACATTCAAGCCCAATGTTTTTCATAGCCTTGTCAAAACGATCACGGTCTTCTGCTTTATCTATGGTGTCTGCATCAGCCCCGATCATTTCTACATTGTACTTTTCTAGCACCCCCATACGATTCAGGTCTAACGCGCAGTTAAGCGCAGTTTGGCCACCCATGGTAGGTAAAATGGCACTAGGGCGCTCTTTTTCAATGATTTTTTCAACTGTTTCCCAGCGGATCGGCTCAATATAGGTCGCATCAGCCATCGATGGGTCAGTCATAATGGTGGCTGGATTAGAGTTCACCAAAATTACCCGGTAGCCTTCTTCACGAAGGGCTTTACAAGCTTGTGCACCAGAATAGTCAAATTCACAAGCTTGACCAATAATGATAGGGCCAGCGCCAAGGATCAATATACTTTTAAGGTCGGAACGTTTAGGCATGTCAGTTATCCAATAATCTGTGGCAGTGTTATTTAGCTTTACGAGCAGTCATGATATCGATAAATCGATCAAACAAAGGGGCTACATCATGAGGGCCTGGGCTTGCTTCTGGGTGACCTTGAAAACTAAAGGCCTGCTTATCAGTGCGCTCAATACCTTGCAAAGAACCATCAAACAAAGACTTGTGCGTGGCTCGTAAGTTGCTTGGCATAGCGTCTTGTGACACTGCAAACCCATGGTTTTGGCTAGTAATCATCACCACCTTAGTATCAAGATTTTGCACAGGGTGGTTAGCGCCATGATGACCAAACTTCATTTTCTCAGTCTTAGCACCAGAAGCCAGTGCCAATAACTGGTGACCTAAACAAATACCAAACACCGGAGTATCTGTTTCTAAAATTTCTTTTATGGCAGTAATAGCATAGTCACATGGCTCTGGGTCACCTGGGCCATTAGACAAAAATACACCATCTGGTTTCATGGCCAACACGTCTTTAGCAGGCGTTTGCGCGGGAACGACAGTTAGGTTGCAGCCGCGCTCCACCAACATACGTAAAATATTGCGCTTAACGCCGTAATCATAAGCGACCACTTTAAATTGGCCATCCGTTTTTTCACGGTTACCTTCCACCAAATCCCAAGTGGAGCCAGTCCAGTCATAGGCTTCTTTTACTGTGACTTCTTTGGCAAGGTCCATGCCCTTTAGGCCAGCAAAGCCCTTGGCCGCAGCTAAAGCTGCAGCTTCATCTATATCGTCACCTGCCATGATACAGCCACTTTGTGCGCCCTTTTCGCGTAATATACGGGTAAGGCGGCGCGTATCTATGTCAGCAATGGCCACTACGTTATTAGACTTGAGATATTCATCAAGAGGTTGTGTATTACGCCAGTTACTTGCCATTAACGGCAAGTCTCTAATGACTAGACCGGCAGCCCAAATAAACTCAGATTCTTCATCTTCTAAGTTGGTGCCTGTGTTGCCAATGTGAGGATAGGTCAGGGTGACAATCTGGTGAGCGTATGAGGGATCAGTGAGGATCTCCTGATAGCCTGTCATTGAGGTGTTAAACACCACCTCACCTGTAGTTTGGCCAGTGGCGCCAATAGCAACCCCTCTAAATATGCTGCCGTCTTCTAAAGCCAGAATGGCGGGAGTAGTCAATGGGGGCCTCCTCAGGTATGGTGCGTGATACATGCTAATGGTTTTTAACAGCTATATTAAAATGCTGGCTCTAGTCGCAAAAAAGCGAGGTGTGTAAGACACACCCCGCTTTTTATATATGCTATGACTGGCAGCTAAGTTATTGCGCCTGTTAACTGATGAAATTATACAGAACAATGGCAGCATTTGTCTAGAAAATTCTAATACTATAGCCTAGAAATTAGTCTTTCAAAGACAATACATCTTGCATGTCATACAATCCACTTGGCCGACCTTGCAGCCATGCACAGGCTCGCACGGCTCCTTTTGCAAACGTCATTCGACTGCTGGCCTTGTGGGTGATCTCTATCCGTTCACCTTCACTAGCAAACAACACAGTGTGATCGCCAACAACATCACCAGCACGTATGGTTTCAAAACCAATCTCATCAGCTGTGCGAGGTCCTGTAATTCCTTCACGCCCATAAACAGCACACTTTGCTAAATCACGACCCATCGCACCTGCCACCACCTCACCTAAACGCAAGGCAGTACCTGATGGCGCATCCACCTTATGGCGGTGATGGGTTTCAATGATTTCAACATCATATCCATCTTGCAGCACACTCGCCGCACGGTGAAGAATATCCAACAATAAGTTAACCCCCACACTCATGTTAGGCGCAAAAACCACAGGAGTCTGTTTTGCATACTCATACAGCTCCTGCTTATCTTCACTACTTAAGCCAGTAGTGCCTATCACCATGGCTTTATTTAACCTGACACATTCTTGCAGATTAATAAGAGTGAGCTTTGGGTTGGTGAAGTCTATGAGCACATCAAAGTCATCGCAGGCATCGGCTAAACAAGGTTTCACATACACACCCAACTTACCTACACCTGCAAGTTCACCTGCATCTGCTCCCACTAAAGTGCTGTTAGGTGAAACAATTGCTGCACCTAGGCTGAGCCCTGGCGCCTGCGTCACTGCTTCAATAAGCACTTTACCCATACGCCCAGCGGCGCCCATTACTGCTATTCGTGCCATGCTCACCTCTACCAATGCCATACGTTGTGTTGTTGGCAATAACACACTGCTTTAACCATCTTCAAAGAAACTCTTAACACCTTCAAACCAAGATGATTTCTTAGGAGAGTGCTTACCTTTGGTCGCTTCCATCGTGTCGTGGAATTTGCGCAGTAGGTCTTTTTGCTCTTTATTGAGTTGTACTGGCGTTTCTACAGCCACACGGCACATAAGATCGCCCTGACTGCCACCACGCACTTGTGTGACTCCTTTGCCACGCAAGCGGAACATCTTGCCACTTTGCGCACCTTCTGGAATTTTTAACTTAACACGACCGTCCAAGGTTGGCACTTCAATTTCGCCGCCCAGTGCCGCATCTGTAAAGCTAATAGGCACATCGCAGTACAAATGCTTACCGTCTCTGGTAAATATTTTATGCTCGCGCACGGAGACTTGCACATAAAGGTCTCCACTTGGGCCACCGTTTACGCCCGCTTCACCTTCGCCAGTTAAGCGAATACGATCGCCTGTGTCCACTCCAGATGGAATTTTTACTGACAAAGTTTTGTATTCTTGCACTCGACCTTCGCCGTGGCATGAACGACAAGGGTCACTAATGACCTTGCCATTACCATGACAGCTAGGACAAGTTTGCTGCACTGAAAAGAAACCTTGCTGCATGCGCACTTGGCCCTGACCATGACATGTGCCACAGGTTTTGCTGCTAGTGCCAGGCTTAGCGCCAGAGCCATCACACGGCTGGCATTCTACCTGTGTGGGTATACGGATTTCTTCTGTAGCACCACGAACAGCCTGCTCCAGACTCAATTCCATGGTGTATTTTAAATCGGATCCACGTTGAACACTGGAGCGACCACCGCCACCTGCTCCACCGAAAATATCGCCAAACATATCACCAAACACATCACCAAAACCAGCGCCACCGGCACCACCACCGCGCGCATTGGGGTCTACACCCGCATGACCGTGCCGGTCATAGGCCGCTCTTTTTTGGTCATCTGATAATATTTCGTAAGCTTCATTGACTTCTTGAAAGCTTGCATCGGCAGATTTATCACCCGGATTACGGTCTGGGTGAAACTTCATCGCCATCCTTCGAAAAGCTTTTTTAATCTCTTTTTTATCGGTGTCTTTGGCCACGCCAAGAACTTCATAAAAATCGCGTTTAGACATAGTTATTCCATTTAGCTACTATTTTTACCACTAGAAGCAGATACAAGAACGCAGGGCTATGCCCCGCGTTGTATTGATGCGCCAGCTTTAACTCGCGCTAGCAAGCTCTTAGCGCTTACTTTTTACCTTCGTCTTTGTCTTCATCTTTAACTTCTTCAAACTCAGCATCAACCGCATCGTCTGCGCCTGCATCACCTGAAGCTTCAGCATCGCCTTGTGCGCTAGCATCTTCTGCATACATCTTTTGTGCAATCACACCAGAGGCCTCAGTTAGCGTAGCAGTGGCCGTTTCAATCGCTTCTTTGTCGTCGCCTTTAAGGGCTTCTTCAAGCGCTTCAATGGCTGTCTGGACAGTCGCTTTTTCTTCATCAGAAGCCTTATCGCCAGCTTCTTCAATCATCTTCTTAGATGAATGAACCATGCCATCGGCAGTGTTACGAGCTTTAACCATTTCTTCAAACTTTTCATCTTCAGCAGCGTTAATCTCTGCATCTTGTACCATTTGCTCGATTTCTTCATCGCTCAAACCAGATGAGGCTTTAATGATGATCGATTGCTCTTTGCCTGTGCCTTTATCTTTAGCAGACACATTCAAAATACCGTTGGAATCAATATCAAAGCTTACTTCAATTTGTGGGATACCACGTGGTGCTGGTGGAATGTCGCTAAGATCAAAACGTCCCAAAGACTTATTCTGTGTAGCTTGCTTACGCTCACCCTGACACACATGAATGGTCACTGCAGACTGATTGTCATCTGCAGTTGAGAACACTTGTGACTTCTTGGTTGGAATAGTGGTGTTTTTATCGATCACCGAAGTCATCACACCGCCCATGGTTTCGATACCAAGCGTTAATGGCGTCACGTCTAGCAACAATACATCTGTTACGTCACCAGCCAACACGCCACCTTGAATCGCTGCACCAATAGCAACAGCTTCATCTGGGTTGACGTCTTTACGCGGCTCTTTGCCAAAGAATCCAGTGACTTCAGATTGCACCAAAGGCATACGGCTTTGACCACCAACCATGATTACTTCGTCAATTTCACTTGCTTCAAGGCCAGCATCTTTAAGTGCTTGGGCACATGGCTTCAACGTTCTTGATACGAGATCTTCGACCAAAGACTCTAGCTTAGCGCGAGAGATTTTTACGTTAAGATGCTTAGGTCCAGACGCGTCTGCTGTGATGTAAGGTAGATTTACATCCGTTTGGCTAGAACTAGACAATTCAACCTTGGCTTTTTCTGCGGCTTCTTTTAGACGCTGTAGAGCAAGCGGATCGTTATGTAAATCGATGCCCGAGTCTTTCTTAAATTCAGCAGCCAAAAATTCGATCAAACGCAGGTCGAAGTCTTCACCACCTAGGAATGTGTCACCGTTGGTCGCCAACACTTCAAACTGAGTTTCACCATCCACATCAGCAATTTCGATGATAGAGATGTCAAATGTACCACCACCCAAGTCATATACTGCGATGGTAGAGTCACCACGGCCCTTATCAAGGCCATAGGCTAACGCTGCTGCAGTAGGCTCGTTGATGATACGCTTCACTTCAAGTCCAGCTATACGCCCTGCATCTTTAGTGGCCTGGCGCTGAGAGTCATTGAAGTAGGCTGGCACAGTAATGACGGCCTCTGTGACTTTTTCGCCTAGGTAGTCTTCCGCTGTTTTTTTCATCTTCTTCAAGATTTCAGCAGCAATCTGTGGTGGAGCTTTGCTGTCACCGTTTACATTCACCCAAGCATCGCCGTTGTCAGCTGCTTCAATTTTGTAAGGCACCATCTTAATGTCTTTTTGTACGACATCGTCTTTAAATTTGCGACCGATCAACCGCTTAATAGCAAACAGGGTATTAATAGGGTTAGTGACCGCTTGGCGCTTAGCTGACTGGCCCACTAAAATTTCACCATCATCGGCAAAAGCGATAATGGAAGGCGTGGTGCGATCACCCTCTGCATTCTCAATTACCTTAGCGCTGCCGCCATCTAAAACAGACACGCATGAGTTGGTTGTGCCTAAGTCGATACCAATGATTTTTCCCATCATAAACTCCAATTCTTAATTCGCCCTTAATGGGCTTTTAGTTCAATTTTTCTTCAGTAGCATTAGCGCCCTTGGGCTCTTTTTAAGCTTAGGGTCAGCGCTACTTGCTTGCATACTTATATAAGGACTTATGTCACTTTTTCAAGGACAAAAAGTTAATTATTCTATTTAGAAACCACCACCATCGCTGGACGAACAAGACGTCCGTTAAGGGTGTATCCTTTTTGAAAAACCTCCATCACAGTATTAGGCTCTAAATCTGGATTAGGCACTGCTGTCATGGCTTCATGTAGGGTTGGATTAAACGGCTCGCCATGAGGGTCAAGCTGATCGACGTTGAATTTTTTCAATCCATCTAGCAACATTTTTTGACTCATTTCCACACCTTCAAGCAAGCTCTTCAAGTTAGCTCCGTCGGCACTTCCTGCTTCAATAGCTCGGCCTAAGTTGTCCAGTAAAGACACCACCTCTGTCATTAATTTTTCTTGACCAAATTTATGCGCCTTAGCCACGTCCTGCTCACTTCTGCGGCGAATATTTTGAGCATCCGCTTGAGCTCGAAGCACGTCACTTTGCTGCTCATCTATTTTAGCTAAAGCCACCTCGAGCTCAGCCTGTACTGACTCAACTGTTATTTCTTGCAGCTCCTGTTCTGCGGCCACGTGCGCAGCGTCTTCTGGGGTATTAACATCCAGTTCAACTTCACTTGCAGATGGCTGCTCTTGCTCACTCATAGACTTCTCCCTTACATAACTTTCGCAACCTTTACTTTAAGGCTACTTGACTGCAAATCTATATGGGGACATCAACCCATGATTCAAGCAATGACCAGCCACTTTTATTGGGTTTTTTTATAAAAAATTACACTGCTGATAAAAAATACTGGACATAAAGCCACTACTGGATATAATCCCAGTATAATAATTCACTGGAGCAGCGCTATGTTGCAACAACTAATTGTTCACCATTACGCCTTAGTCGATTTTCTGCACTTAGACTTTAGCAACAAAATGACCGCTATCAGCGGCGAAACAGGCGCGGGAAAGTCTATACTCCTTGGGGCCTTGGGCCTAGCGCTGGGCGACAGAGCCGAGTCTGGTTGTGTCAGACAAGGTGCCGAACGGGCCGATATCCATGCTGTTTTTGACCTAAGCCAACTACCCCAAGTAAAGGATTATCTATCCGCTAAGCATTTGGCCACGGTCCAAGACCCAGATACCTGCATCCTGCGCCGCATGATTAACCAAGATGGCCGCTCCAGAGGCTATATAAATGGCAATCCAGTAAATATCACAGCCCTAAAAGAGCTAGGCCGCCAGCTCATTAACATTCACGGCCAACATGAACATCAGCATTTATTGGGCCGTGATAGTCATCAAAGCCTTTTAGACGCCTTTGGAAATTACCCCATACAAAAAGAAGCTGTAGCGGCTATTAGCCATTCATGGCTTGAACTTGAGCGCCAGATTAAAGCGCTTACAGGCGGTCAAAAGCTATCAGAAGCAGAGCGGCAGCTTTTGCAATATCAAGTAGATGAGCTAGAGCAGCTAAGCCTATTACCTGATGAATTACTCGCCCTAGAACAAGAGCACAAACAACGCGCTAATGCTGATCAGCTGCTACAAGCGGTGCGCAGCGCCTTACCAGACAACCCCCTTGGCGAGGACCCTACAGCCTGTATACAACGCTGGCAACAGCAGCTACAAAACTTTAGTAACCATAGCCCTCACCTGTGTGCGGCAGTGGATATGTTGGCTAATGCAGCCATACAAGTAGAAGAAAGCCAAATAGAGCTGCAAAGTTTTCTACAAGGCTTTGATGAAGACCCTGCACGCTTACAAAACCTGGAGCATCGACTAGACCAAATTTACAGTATGGCTAGAAAACATAAAATACAAGCGGCGGATCTACCTGAGCACTTAGGTTTGTTAAAACAACAACTACAACAAAACCAAGATCAACAAGGGCAACTTGAAGCCATCCACCACCAGCAGCTAGAGCTTACAGCTGCTTATGATGTCGCCGCCGCCAAACTTACCAAAGCAAGGCAAACCGCGGCTAAAAAGCTTGAAAAAGCCGTGGGAGAACAGCTTGTTTTATTAGGTATGCCCAACTGTAGATTAGAGCTAAGCATGCAAACCAAACCCGACGCACGCCTACAAACTAATGGGCGCGATGATACTGAAATTTTAATTAGCACTAACCCAGGTCAAAGCGCCAAACCATTAGCTAAAATTGCATCTGGCGGTGAGCTATCTCGCATCAGCTTAGCCATACAGGTAGTGATAGCCAAGACCAGCATCACACCAAGCTTGATATTTGACGAAGTAGACGTGGGTATTGGTGGCGCTACAGCTGAGATTGTGGGGCGGTTATTGTCTCAACTTGGACAGCATTGCCAATTATTATGCATCACTCATTTACCCCAGGTGGCTAGCCAAGCACAACACCACTTACAAGTGAGCAAATCTAGCCGAGGGCAAACGACACACACCCAAGTAGCTGCTCTAGATGATGATCAAAGAATTCAAGAGATAGCAAGAATGCTAGGCGGAGTGAAACTAACACAACAAACCTTAGCCCACGCTAAAGAAATGTTGGGTACTGGCGCCTTATTACACTAGTTCATTATTAATGGCGCTTAGTGGTAAAGGCTAACAAAGCTAGGCTTTGCTTATTCCATATAAGTATACGGTGCGGCTAGTCAGCTCATAGCCTAGTTCGGCGGCGATTTCTTCTAAGCGCTTATTCAGCACTGGGTCATTAAACTCCTTTATACGGCCAGATTTAATACACACAATGTGGTCATGGCTACTTTCTGTTGCCAGCTCAAACACTGAGTTGCCACCTTCAAAATGATGCCGCACTACTAGACCTGCAGCCTCAAACTGCGTAAGCACACGATAGACTGTGGCTAAGCCAACATCCTCACCTTGCTCCATGAGCAACTTATAGATGTCTTCTGCACTCCAATGATCACCTTCGGTCGCTTGCTCAAGCATTTGGTAGATCTTCACACGTGGCAGGGTAACTTTTAGCCCCGCTTTACGTAATTCTTGGCTTTCTGATGCCATAGTATTGCTTACACTCTTTAGACTGTTGGATGATTAAGGTATGATTCTGACTACAGACTCAATACATAGATTTGGCTAATGCAACGTTATCTTATCACGTCTCTTTTTATCGCGCTGATCAGTGGGTGCTCTACGATCGACAATAACATCGATTTTTTAAGCGTACACAAAATTGATGTCCAGCAAGGAAATATCATTACCGATGAAATGATAGATCTACTTCGCCCCGGCTTAACCGAAGGTCAAGTTCAGTATGTAATGGGCACACCACTAATAACAGACACCTTCAACCCTAATCACTGGGACTACGTTTACGTATACCGCCATGGCGACGGCCAAGTTGAAGAACGCAAGCTTAGAGTGGTATTCAAACAAGGTCTAGTAAGCGCCATAGAGCAATAGCTAGAACCAATAGCCATTAAATTAGGTCTGCAGTTATGCCTTTGCTTTAAGTGCCGCTTTTGCAGCGCGATTGGCTCTAGCTACTTTAGGGTCTATGGTGAGTGGACGGTATATCTCTACCCTTTGTCCTTGAGTTATTTTTTCTGCTTGGGGGTTTTTCACCGCTTTACCAAAAATCCCCATAGGTGTGCCTGCAAGCTGCAAGCCCTCAAAGTGATCCACAATCCCTGACATTACTGCCGTGTCATAAACTGTAGTGCCCACAGGCACCTGCAAAGCTATAATCTTTTGTTGATCTGGCAGCGCAAAAGCCACTTCTACATTAATCAAGTTGTGTGTATCAGTCACATTATTCTCATTTATAAATATTATCAGCACGCTTACAAAAGGCGTCCACCATATTAGCAGCTATGGGGCTAAACAACCCACCTAAAGCTTTACCTTTAAGCCCAGTTACACCAAACTCTAGCGCCATTTCTACCTTACACGCATCATGCCTTAAGGGGGTAAACACCCAACTGCCTCTTAAGTAGTCAAAAGGGCCATCGTGCAGCTCTAAGGTTATTTTTTCACCCGTGACTAAAAGGTTTTGAGTGACAAACTGGTAACTAAGCCCCGCTTTTGCCAAGTACAATCGCGCTGTCATGCTAGTATTGGAAGAACTTATTAAGTCTACCTTAGTGCAGCCATCCAAAAACTCTGGGTAGCGCTCTACATCATTTACCAACGCATACATACGCGCCGCAGAGTGCATCACCAACGCAGAACGATTTATAGAAGCCACAGCCTTGTACTCTTGATAAAAGGCTATATTAAAGTTAAAACAGCTGCCAATAAAGCAATATCATCATTTATTAAGAAAATGTCACTGCAGCCGATACAGGCTTAAGGTAGAATGCCCCATGGCAAAGAAATCAAAAACTCAAAAGAGCTCAACCGGCACTATTGCCCTGAATAAACGGGCAAAATTTGAATACCATTTAGACCAGCGCATAGAAGCTGGCATGGTATTAACCGGATGGGAAATTAAAAGCATTCGTGATGGCCGTGCAAACCTGACAGATTCCTACGTGGTGATAAAAGACCAAGAGGCTTTTCTTGTAGGTGCACACTTTTCACCATTAATGACCGCCTGCACTCATGTAGTCGCAGAGCCACGCCGTGAGCGTAAGCTTTTGTTAAACAAAAAAGAAATATCGCGTTTGTTTGCCGCATCTTCTCAAACAGGCCAAACCATTGTAGCCACCGCTATGTATTGGAAAGGCCATCGTGTTAAATGTGAAATCTGCCTAGCCAAAGGTAAGCAACAGCATGATAAACGCGCTACTGAAAAAGATCGCGACTGGAGTAAGCAAAAACACAGGATATTAATGAAAGCCTAAGCCGCTTTTATGATGAGTTTGGCCCATCCCAAAATTTGCACACTCCAAACGTGCAATTAATCACACTATTCATTTAATACTGTTATAATCATCCTCTCTTAAGGGGATGACTGGATTCGACGTTGGTTACAAACCCTGAGGTGCATGTCGAGAATGTAAGGTTTCTCGTAAATCCCACCTTGCAAAAGTTATAGTCGCAAACGACGAAAACTACGCACTAGCGGCTTAAATCCCGCTTACACTGATCACCGGATGCCTGTAAACGGTTGTGAAGTGGCTCGCAGAACAGGATCGTGTGGACTCCTCGCTCGTGGAGAAAACCCTAAAACTAATCGAGATCGCCTTATGCTCCCTGACACTTGGGCCGCGGTAGGTTAAAACAATAAAGTGATCTAAGCATGTAGAGCCGATGGCAGAGGACTGGCGGACGGGGGTTCGACTCCCCCCATCTCCACCACCTACGAAGAAGCCGTAATAACGCAAGTTATTACGGCTTTTTTTATATCCGAAATAAAACGAAGCGGCAGTTCCGCCACCACCTATGAACCCTATAAT
>JAIBDW010000005.1 GCA_024686035.1 Oceanospirillaceae bacterium | reverse complement strand
ACACTGTAATTAAATACTTTATTTTGACCGCTGACTCATTCCATTAGAACTGGCCAGCCCTTTGTTTTACAAGGCCTTTTAGTGACTCGCTTAACGCTTGTCTAGGCCCCTCTCAACAAGGGAGCGCCATTATATCCATCATGCGAAAAAGCACAAGGGGTTTGCGGAAATAATATGGAAGTTTCTGTTTTCACCCCGCTATTAATTAAGGGTGAGTGGGGTATGGATAATGGAAAACACTGGATGACTTGGCTATGGCTTGTGAGTTTGCCACCACAATAACTAAAAAAAGGGCTGGTGCTGCAAGGCGTCTTACATCATCAACCCCCTATGACTGGCTATTAATTTCTACTTTTCTACAACGCCAGACTCTTTTCCATCTTCTTCTGCATCATCATCAGTCTTTGGCTTTACAAAACGACCGACCAAAATACCGACTTCAAACAATAACCACATAGGCACAGCTAGCAATGTTTGAGATATCACATCTGGTGGCGTGATTAACATCCCGATGACAAAACAGCTTACCAATACGTATGTGCGCTTTTTGGCTAAGTCGTCCGCAGTGGTGGCGCCAGACCAGATCAACAATATGGTGGCAATCGGTATTTCAAAAACCACACCAAAAGCAAAAAACAACTTCAATACAAAATCTAAATACGCAGAAATATCGGTCATGACCGCGACTTCCGACGGACCTGTGGCGGTAAAAAAACCAAAGATTAATGGGAACACTATGTAATATGCAAAGGCGATGCCAGTATAGAAGAGAACAATGCTAGACGCCAATAGAGGCACTGCTAGGCGTTTTTCTTTTTTATACAAGCCAGGAGCAATAAAGCTCCAGGCCTGATGCAATATAAATGGCATACCTATAAACAGCGCCAGCACCATAGTTAACTTAAACGGTGCCAAAAATGGCGACGCTACCTGAGTTGCGATCATGGTTGAACCTTCAGGTAACAAACTACGTAAAGGGATCGATAGGTATAAGTAAAACTCGTTGGCAAATGGGAACATGCAGGCAAACAGAAGAACCACTAGCAATACCGCTTTTAATAAGCGGTTGCGCAGCTCTATAAGATGCCCCATTAAAGGTAATTGTGTTTCTTGCTCGCCGGTGTAGGCCTTTGCGTCGCTCATAGTATGTTCCAAAAACGGTTAAGACCCGCCAGTTGAGGGTTCTTTTGGTTCAGCTTTGTTTTCTTGTGCTGCAACTACTGGAGCTTCCATGATATCCGTTTCAGCGGATAATTCAGCCATGCGGCCTTCAATTGCTTTGCGGTTTGCATCAGCTTTGTTACGGATCTCATCTATCCTTAACTCGTCTTGAATCTCTTTTTGAACACCACTGACAGTGCGCTTTATTTTTCCTACCCACAATCCAATGGTACGAACTGCCACAGGCATGCGTTCTGGGCCAAGTATTAATAGCCCAATCACAGCCACTAACACTAATTCTGTAAAACCAATATCAAACATAGATTTGGCCGCTACTTTTCAGTTTTTTCAGGTTCTTGCTCTACAGCAACATCTGCACTAAAGTTTGCATCTTCTGCTGGCTTATCATCAATTGCCTTAGGCTCTTCTGTGCCATCTTTCATAGCCGACTTAAAGCCTTTAACTGCATTGCCCAAATCACCACCGATGTTGCGAAGTTTTTTACTGCCAAACAACAATAAAATAATCGCTAAAACGATCACCAATTGCCAGATACTAATTCCACCTAAACCCATGACTTACTCCTTATGAAAAAATTACTGGCTACGATTAGCCTTTTCTACTATACCTGAGAGATCGAATCGACGCTCTAACTCTTGTAACACCGAATTATGATCTTCGCCCAAGTGCGACAACATAACCAAGCAATGGAACCATAAATCAGCGGTTTCGGCAATGACGTCTTTAGTCGTAGCTGAGTGCTGTGCGTCCTTTGCTGCCAAAATAACTTCAGTAGCCTCTTCGCCGACTTTCTCTAATATTTTGTTCAGTCCTTTTGCATGCAAACTAGCCACGTAAGAAGATTCAGGCGCAGCTTGTCTGCGCTCTTCTAACACAAGTTGCAAGGCACTTAATACATCAGTCATTATTATAGATCTCCTTGGGGTCTTTCACTACTGCAGCATTTTCATGCCATTGACCTTCTTTCAAGCTCCTAAAAAAGCAGTGGGCACGCCCAGTATGGCATGCTATACCGCCCATTTGCTCTACCTTTAACAGGATCACATCTGCATCACAATCTAATTGTAAATCGTGTAATTTTTGCACATGGCCAGACTCTTCACCCTTGCGCCATAACCGTAAGCGCGAACGCGACCAATATACTGCGCGCTGCTCTTGTTGGGTTAATAATAGAGACTCTCGATTCATCCACGCCATCATTAATATCTGACCTGTTTCAAAGTCTTGGGCAATAGCTGGCACCAAGCCTTGGTCATCCCACTTAATCTCATCCAACCAACGGTTTTCACGCATCAACGATTACCTCTGTTCCACAACACCAATACACCAGCAAGGCCTAGCACAATACTTGTTGGGGCCAACCACACTTGATTCATAAAAGGTATAGGGTGCAACATAGCAGCCCCCATCACTAGCAGCAGACCCAAAACCCCACTCCAATGACCTTTGGGTTTTAAAGCCTGGTCAGGTGCAACAGGGGCTGGCACAGGGCGAGAGACTTGCTGCAACGCATCGTGCACCAGGCTTGGCAAATAAGGCAGCTGTTGCGCCAAGTCTGGCCACTCTTGCTTTAGTTGTGCGTACACTTGCTTAGGGCTCACTTGCCGCTTAAACCATTGCTCTAGGATAGGCTGGGCCGTTTCCCAAAGATTTAATTGAGGATAAAGCTGGCGGCCCAAGCCCTCTACATTGAGCATGGTCTTTTGCAACAGCACCAACTGAGGCTGTACCTGCATATCAAATCGGCGTGCAGTCTGAAACAAACCCAACAATACCTGAGCAAATGATATCTGTGAAAGTGGTTTTGAAAAAATGGGTTCGCTTACTCCGCGAATGGCGCCTTCAAACTCATGCACCTTAGTCTCTGCTGGTAGCCAACCACAATCAACATGGAGCTGTGCTATTTGCTTATAGTCACGGTTAAAGAAGGCCAGTAGGATACGGGCTAAGTACGCCTGATCTTCTTGTGTGAGACTCCCTACGATACCGAAGTCTACCGCCATGTACTGGGGGTCATTGGGTAATGCTGGGTTGATAAAAATATTGCCTGGATGCATGTCAGCGTGAAAAAAACTGTCGCGAAACACTTGTGTGAAGAAAATTTCGACACCACGTTTAGCTAGCTCTTGACGACTGATGCCTGCTTGTTCAATACCGTCAATGTCATTGACAGGGATGCCGTAAACACGCTCTTGCACCAGCACTGAAGCGTTGCTTAAATGCCAATGCATTTTGGGTATATAGAGCAAATTAGAATTTTCAAAGTTGCGCCTAAGTTGACTCGCGTTGCCCGCCTCACGCTGTAAGTCTAGTTCGTCTAGAATGGTTTTTTCGTACTCATCAATCACCTGCTGCAAGCGCAAGCGACGAAGGTCTGGAACAGATGCATTAATTCCTTTTGCTAACAATCTCATTACCCGCAGATCACTTTCGATCGTACGCCTAATGCCTGGCCGAATGATTTTCACAACCACTGATTCGCCACTGTCCAAACGCGCACTGTGAACCTGTGCTACTGACGCTGAAGCTAGAGGGACATCGTCGAACTCCAAGAACGCTTGGGATACGCTTTGCTTTAGAGCTTGCTCTATTAAACGCTTGGATTCCTTACTATCAAATGCAGGTACTTTATCAAGCAATGTAGCAAGGGACTGGGCTAATTCATCATCCAACATATCTCTGCGAGTAGACAGCAGCTGGCCAAACTTAACAAACACGGGCCCCAAATCAATCAAAGCCAAGCGGATACGCTGCGCCACAGTACCTTGTACGGGTATCAATAAGCGCCATGGCATACACCAGAAAATAATACGTATAGGCCATGGCAAAGCATAGGCCAGTAGCGGTAGATCTAGGCGATACCGAATAATGACACGAACTATTGTGAAGCCGCGAAGGAATGCTTTCATGGATTGGCCTTTTGCGCTACTTACGGCTTAACGCCGTAATGCAGCGCCACGATACCGCCTGTCATATTATGAAAGCGACAATTCACTAGCCCCGCCGTTTCCATCATGCCCTTTAGTGTGGCCTGATCTGGATGCATACGGATAGACTCTGCCAGATAACGATAGCTGTCCTCGTCATCGGTAATCAGCTTGCCAATTTTGGGTAATATATTGAACGAATAAGTATCATAAACCTTGGTCAACACTGGGTTATCTGTTTTGGAAAATTCCAAAACCAATAGGCGCCCGCCAGGTTTTAATACCCTATGCATTGATGCTAAGGCCTTATCTTTGTCGGTGACATTGCGTAAACCAAAAGCAATGGTTATGCAATCAAAGGTGTTATCAGGAAAGGGAAGCTCTTCGGCATTGGCCTGCACATAGCTGACATTGCCTACAAAGCCCTTATCAATTAAACGGTCTCGCCCGACCTTAATCATGGATTCGTTAATATCTGCTAGGATGACCTGCCCTTTGCTTCCCACTATATCGCTGAAACGCATGGTAAGATCGCCCGTACCACCGGCTAGATCCAATACTGAATCACCCGCTCTAACGCCACTCATTTCGATAGTTTGACGCTTCCATATGCGATGAATGCCCATAGACATTAAGTCATTCATGACGTCATATTTGCCTGCGACAGAATGAAATACACCGGCAACCCGGCCTACTTTATCTCCCGTTGGAACTTCTTTAAAACCAAAGTGTGTGGTTGGCTTGGGGCCTTGATCACTCATGTCTTGTGTGTCCGTCTAAAATCTTAGGCTTGTGCCCTTTGACCCCATTCTACCTTGCTGTTATGGCCTTGTCGTGGAAATATTAAGCTTATTGATTCTCAAGCGCTACAAGATAGTCAACTACGGCCAACATACCTTCATTACTGCCTGCTAAAGTGGAGTTAACCATATATTTGCCATTGACTAACATTGACGGCACGCCTGTGATTTGAGAGCGCGCAGACAAGCGATTGGCTTGGCGCAGCTTGTTTTGCAGATCAAAAGAATCGTATGCGCCATCAAAATCGGCCTTGCTCACGCCGTGTTCAGCAAAAAACGCGGCCAATGCTTGGCGATTAGTCATACGGCGATCATCAATATGCACTGCATCATACATGGCTTGGTGGGTCTGCTCTAACACCCCTAAGTTTATTGCGATAAAATAGGCTTTAGCATAAGGCTCCCAACTACGACCAAAGATCACTGGAACAGGCATAAAGGCGACATCATCAGCTTGATTACCAGCCCAGCGGTGAAGCATCGGTTCAAAGTCATTACAATGGGGGCAGGTGTAACCAAAAAACTCATTCACCACAACCGTGTCTGTATCGGATGATTTTACCGGCTTATCCAACACAACATAGTGCTTGCCAGCCTGATAATCTGCCGCCAGCACGACCATAGGCAAAGTCACTAAGGCAATCAATATACCTATTTTTTTCAACATGTTATATCTCCTAAACAATCTGTAAAACGACATCATAAAGCCTGAGACAAAGGATACCAGCACCTTTACAAGGTCTTACTTAGATTATATTAACCCATAAAAAAAGTGGCCTTAGCCACTTTTTTATTGCCTTGCTCAACTATTCTGACAAGCCTTGAATGTAGCTGGCAACTGCTTCAATTTCTTTGTCACTCATAATCGCTGCAACTTGCTGCATCATAACTGCTTGGCCGTTATTACGAGTTCCAGTGCGGTATGCTTTTAATGTACTCACAAGATAGGCGCTATGCTGTCCGCCTAGGGCTGGGAAGCCTGCTTGTGCGTTGCCTGCACCTGTAGGTGAGTGACAAGCTGAACATGCCGCAACACCTTTTTCAGCAATACCAGCGCGGTAAATTTGACGGCCTAGTTCAAGCAAATCTGGGTTGGTTGCTCCTACAGTGCCCTTTTGAGACGCATAATAAGCAGCCATATCTGCCAAGTCTTGATCACTGCGGCCCGTTAGAATACCAGTCATTTCAGCTACATTGCGTGCGCCATCGCGAATATCAATCAATTGTTTAGTAAGGTATACCTCACCTTGGCCAGCTAGTTTTGGAAAGCTAGGAATCATGCTATTGCCATCACCGCCATGACAGCCACTACATACAGCAGCCTTTCCTTGACCTGACTCAGCATCTCCCGCGGCATAAGAAAAGCCCATCCAAGTCATGCCAATCATCAAACAAACAATTACTTTTTTCATGTGTATTTTCCGCAAAAATTATAAAATGAACAGATCAGGCGCCCATTATAAGGCGCCCAGCGCCTGACTTCAATAAGACATCACTAAGCTAGTGCACTGTTAGCCACTTTCACAGGGTTTATTTGTGTAAAAATCATGTAAAATACACACTAATCTATCAATGATACTCAATATGACAGCCCAACACTTAAGATTTCAATCTGCCGTTTTCACCACTAGCGCAAGTAAAGTCAGTGAATGCCCTCCAGATATAGGCTCCGAAGTCGCTTTTGCGGGTCGCTCTAACGCCGGAAAGTCTAGCGCTATTAATGCACTAACACGCAACAATGGCTTAGCCCGCACCAGTAAGACACCCGGTCGCACTCAGTTGCTAAACTTCTTTGACCTTAATATTGACCAATGCCGACTGGTAGATTTGCCAGGCTATGGCTACGCTAAAGTACCTGTGGCGATGCAATTAAGGTGGCGTAAACACCTTAACCAGTATCTAGAAGTGCGAGAAAGCTTATCAGGCCTAGTGCTGGTGATGGACATTCGCCACCCGCTTAAAGAATTTGATCGGATGATCATTGATTGGTGTATTGCATCAGGGCTGCCGCTGCACTTGTTGCTCACTAAAGCAGATAAGCTAAAAAAGAATGGCATCATGAAAGCCAAGATGGAAGTAAAGAAGGGCTTGCCTGAGCACCCCAATGGTTTAATCACAATGCAAAGCTACTCTGCTTCTAAAGGTGATGGCATTGCAGACTTAGAACGTCAACTAGTAATCTGGATGAAACCTGTGGCAACTGATGAGACTCTAAACCTAGAGCAGGAGCCAGTGCGTGAATCAGAAAAAGGTTAAAGTCGGCGCAAAAAAAACCCTGAAGACCGAGGGGAGCGGTATTCAGGGTGGGCGTCTTAATATCTTCTTGGTGACGCTTAGCCAGTTACACACTATGACGCCTAGTTTTTCATTAAGTTCAAACTAATTTTACTTAAAAACAATATTTAACTTTAGTGCGCTTGATCCCAGTTTTCACCTACCCCCACATCAACAATGAGGGGTACTAAAAGCTGCGCGGCGCCTTCCATAGCTGACTTCACTCCAGCCACTAACGCGTCTACTTGAGCTGCTTCTACCTCAAAAATCAATTCATCGTGCACTTGCATCGTCATCGTAGCATTCAAGCCACTACTGGCTAACCACGCATCTACTTTGATCATTGCTCTTTTGATAATATCTGCCGCTGTACCCTGCATCGGTGCATTGATCGCTGTTCTTTCTGAAGCTTGTCGGGCAATACCATTACTTGCCTTGATATCTGGTAAATACAATCTGCGGCCATAAAGGGTTTCCACATACCCTTGTTGCGCAGCTGTTGCTTTAGTTTGATCCATGTACTCCTGCACCCCAGGATACCGAGAGAAGTAACGCCCTATATAATCTTGGCTTTGAGCTCGACTGATACCTAACTGTTTGGCTAAGCCAAACGCAGACATACCGTAAATGAGACCAAAGTTGATGGCTTTGGCACTGCGCCTTTGATCAGTAGTGACTTCATCAACGCTGACCCCAAACACTTCTGCCGCAGTCGCTTTATGGACATCATGGCCCGCAGCAAAAGCCTTTAATAAGCCTTCATCTTTTGATAAGTGCGCCATGATGCGTAACTCAATCTGGGAGTAATCCGCTGCTACCATCACTTGGCCCTTGGGCACAATAAATGCCTGCCTAATTTGACGGCCTTCACTACTACGAATAGGAATATTTTGTAGATTTGGGTCACTAGATGACAGTCGTCCGGTCGCCGCCACGGCCTGATGGTAGGATGTATGTATACGCCCAGTAGAGCGATTAATTTCCAGCGGTAGCTTGTCAGTGTAAGTCGACTTTAACTTGCTAAGACTACGGTATTCCAACAATAACTTAGGTAACTCATAATCTTGTGCTAGATCCTGTAACACAGCCTCTGCAGTGGATGGTTTGCCTTTAGGTGTTTTTTTGGTTACTGGAATGCCCAGCTTTTCATACAAAATAGCACCCAATTGCTGCGTAGATGATAAGTTAAACACTTCCCCTGCAAGCTCATAAGCCTTTCGTTCAAGCTCAACTAATCGTTTACCAATCGCTTGGCTTTGCTCTGCTAACACTTTGGCATCCACCAAAGCTCCTGTGCGCTCCATGTGTGACAACACGCTGACCAGTGGACGCTCTATAGTGTCATACACTTCTGCAAGAGCAGGCTCCATGGCTAAACATTGGGTGAAATACTGTGCCAGTCGCAGAGTGATATCAGCATCTTCAGCGGCATAGGGCCCAGCTTGTTCAATATCTATTTGGTTAAAGGTAAGCTGTTTTGCACCCTTGCCCGCTATGTCTGCATATTTAACGGTTTGGTGATCTAAGTAATGTAATGCCAATGCATCCATATTATGTCGACTGGCAGTAGAGTTGAGCACATAGGATTGCACCATGCTATCTATGATCTGTGCCTGCCATTGGATGTCATAATTGGCCAACACATTAATGTCATATTTTAAATTTTGCCCACAAATCACCTGTTCACAATCTTCTAACAATGGCTTAATGGCCCCAATCAGGTCTGGCCTACTAATTTGTTCTGGCGCACCCACATAGTCGTGCCCACAGGGCACATAGATCGCCGTGCCAGCGTCGATGCATAAGGAAATGCCAACCAGTTGAGCATCCATGTAGTTAAGGCTAGTGGTTTCTGTGTCAAAAGCAAACAATGGTGCCTGTGCGCAGGCCTTTAACCATGGTTCAAGTTCCGCTAAGGTAGAAACGATCGTGTAGTTTTTAGTGGTGACACTGGCTGCAATAGGTCTGGCGGGGGCCGTCGGTGCAGTTTGGGCAGAATCTATTCGCTCTTTATCGCCTTGCCCTTGAGTTGCAGCCAAAGGCAAACTACTGCGAGTCACCCCTTCTTGGATCAGCACATTAGCCCAAGACTTAAACTCTAGGTCTTCATACAAAGCTAAAAGCGCCGCTTGGTCTAGGGGTTTCGGCGCCATTTGATCTAATGCTTGCTCAAGCTCTACATCCAATTTAATGGTGGTAAGCGCTTGGGAAAGTGGTAAAAACTCAAGTGCATTACGCAGCTTCTCGCCGATTTTTCCACCAATATCATCAGCATTTTCCATTAATACTTCTAACGTATCATAAGCGGCCAACCACTTAACGGCAGTCTTAGGGCCCGCGCCTGGCACACCTGGTATGTTGTCGGCTGTGTCGCCCACAATAGCCAGATAATCAATAATTTGATCAGGCCTTACACCAAACTTACTCATCACACCTTCTTCGTTAAGGTAGGTATTGGTCATGGTGTTCACTAAGCCAACATGGGGGCTGACTAACTGAGCCATGTCTTTGTCTCCAGTGGATATGAGTGTATCGATGCCTTGCGCAGTGGCTTGTGCCGCTAGGGTGCCAATCACGTCATCCGCCTCAACACCTGGAATCATAAGTAAAGGTAGACCCATGGCCTTAATGATGTTGTGTATCGGCTCTATCTGGGGCCGCATATCATCTGGCATTGGAGGCCTATTTGCCTTATATTCTGAATACATTTCATTGCGAAACGTAGGCCCTTTGGCATCAAAGACCACAACAATATTGGCATTGGCATAATCTCTTGCCAGGCTCCGCATCATATTCACTACGCCCTTAATAGCGCCTGTGGGCATGCCCTTACTATTATTCAGCGGGGGCATGGCATGATAGGCCCTAAACAAATAGGAGGAACCGTCTACCAATACAACGGGCGTGGAAACTTTTGCAGTCATGTTGTCTTCTAAACCAATATTTGTGATTACCAATAATATAAAGAATACCATATTGGAAGCTGTGAAACTTGAATTGAAACGTCTTGCAGCGTACTATTTGCAGCCAAATTATTGATCACAATTCGCTTGATAAAGTAACCATCTTATGGCCGTATATACCCATCTTAGCAGTGCCCAAATTAGCGCTTATCTAGCCCCTTTTAACCTAGGCGCTTTGGTGGATTTTAAGGGCATCAGTGGCGGTATAGAAAATACCAATTACTTTGTCACCACTAAGATTAAGGGCCAGCCACAACAAGACTTTGTCCTGACCCTTTTTGAAGATCTAACACTTGATGAGATCCCCTATTTTATTGATTTAACGAACCATTTAGTTGCCAACGATGTCACTGTGCCAGCCCCTATTAGAGATAAAGATGGCAGTGCCTTAAGTGTATTGGCAGGCAAGCCCACTGTATTATTTCCTCGTTTTGCAGGCGACCATTTAGCGCGCTCAGAAATTGGTGTAAGTGAGTGTGCCATTATGGGTAAAGAACTGGCGCGCTTGCATTTGGCTGGTCAAAAGTTCACCACCACCCGTCATAGCCATCGTGGCACTAAATGGTGGAGCGAGTTAGGCCCTCGCGCAGCAAAGTGCATTGATAGTGAGGATGCTACCATGCTGATGATGGCGATAGGGCAATACGAAAGGATGCATTCCCAGCACCCAGATTTACCCACAGGAGTGATACATGGCGATTTATTCCACGACAACGCTCTGTTTAACCAAAGTCGATTAAGCGCCACGATAGATCTATACAATGCCAGTAATGACTACTTACTGTTTGATGTCGCCATCACCGTCAACGATTGGTGTATCGCTGCTGATGGTAGCATTGAGCCTGATCTTTACAAGGCGTTTTTAGAAGCTTATGCATCGGTTCGAACCTTTAATAAAGCCGAGCATCATTATTGGAATGCGATGTTAGTTGCTGCAGCCATGCGCTTTTGGTTGTCTCGCCTAGAAACCTTCCATGGTTTAGACGCACATCAACGTGAAGAAGGCGTGACTGTGCTCAAAGACCCCGATGTATTTAAAGATATTTTAAGTCATCGCATGCAGCACTTTCATCAATTACCCTGACTACTAAAGTAAGCTTGTATTTCTAGGTAGTCTATTGCTTTATGCTGTGGCCACAATCTAACACTGCTTGTCCAAGCCTATTGATGTAGCTAACCAGTGAGGTGGAATGAGTGGCTAAAATATCAATTTGAATCCGCTCTACCTCGGGGCCTATCACGGCATCAATAAGTTTAGGTTTGGTTTCATGGTCTGTTAAAACACAAGCAACTTGTTGCTCTTTTGCAAGCTGAGCAATCGCAGCCATGCCCTTCGCACCTGGTGGCTGATCGTCAGAGTTAGTAAAACTGGCTAAATGCTCAAGTCCAAAGTATGACTCAAAGCCATCGATACCGTCGTGATAGACCAGATAACCTTGCTGATTTTTTAATAAACGCTTTTGATGGCTTTGAATCTGCGTTTTCAACAAGGTCATTTGCTGCCTCCATGCTTGGCTATCCCAAGGTGTGCCCATATGTTGGCTCAGTTCCAACATGCCGTTCATCAAGTACTCAGGATTCGTCCATGGGTGCAGTCCATAGGCTAAAGGCAAGCCTTTTTGGTTGATAATAAATTGTTTGTGATGAGGAATACGTGACATCACCTTGGCAAGATAAGGCTCAAGTTCAGGCCCAAGCCAAACCACTAGCTGAGCTTTTTGGATGCGTCTAATGTGGCTAGGCTTAAGGCTAAAATCATGGGGTGAGGCATTAGCAGGCACAAGGGGTTGTAGTGTTTCTTTGGTAATCTCTTTGATAACCAGTGAAAGGGCTTGGGTACTAGGTAATATAGTCGTTGATGCTGAGGTTATAGTGGCAAGCCAGAAAAATGCAAAAAACACACACGTTTGTATAAATACGCGAGACGAAAAAACCATACCAGTAGCCTTTTTAATTGAGTATTAGGGATTTTCAGGGATGTTATGTTATATTATAACAACTGTCAACTTGCTCGAGACAACTCATGCAATCCACCGCATTTTCACCCCACGACCATAGCCATTGTATAAGCAGTGCCATAAATCATGCTCAAAGCCTATGTGCTCAGCGTGGTGTAAGGCTCACTCCTGTGCGCCAGCGGGTGCTTGAATTAGTATGGCGCAGCCATCAGCCTATTGGGGCCTATGAGTTACTAGCAGCCTTGGCAAAAGAGGGTTTCAATTCTGCACCACCTACGGTGTACCGTGCTCTTGAGTTTTTAAGTGAGCAAGGCTTGTTACATAAATTGGATAGCATTAATGCCTATGTGGGATGCTGTAATCCAGAAACACCGCATCAAGGACACTTTCTTTTGTGCCAGGTGTGCAATAAGGCGCAAGAACTAGAAAGCCAATATATTAATCTTGCGCTTAAGGTGAGTGCTGATCAGCATGGTTTTGAAATACAACGTCACACCATCGAGATCATAGGCACTTGTAAAGAATGCATAGACAAACCTAGTCTATCGGAGCTAACGCCATGAATGGGCTGTTGCTCAGCGCCAAGGGCCTAGGGGTACAGCGCAGTAATAGATGGCTCATTAAAGATGTGGACATCTCTTTAGAAGCGGGTCAGATTACTACTTTGATCGGCCCTAATGGCGCGGGAAAGTCTACTCTAGTGCGCAGCTTACTGAATTTAATCAAACCTACTTGTGGCCACATTGAAGCCGTAAAAGGCCTGCGTATAGGCTACATGCCTCAGAAATTAAAACTAGAAGATACCTTGCCACTGACAGTCGCAAGATTTTTAGATTTAGGTCGCCATAAGGTGCATAAGCTTAGCCCTGAGTTGTGGCACACTTTATTGCATGAATGTCGCGCCGAAAAGCTGCTTGATCGGCCCATGCATCAGCTTTCTGGTGGAGAAACCCAACGCGTATTGTTACTTAGAGCGGTGCTTAGAAAGCCCCACTTATTGGTATTGGATGAACCCGTTCAGGGTGTTGATGTGACAGGACAAGTGTCTTTATATCACCTTATTGGTCAGGTGCGAGACATTTTAGGCTGTGGCATTCTTATGGTTTCCCACGACTTACATTTAGTGATGGCAGCAACCGATCAGGTGATTTGTCTAAACCAGCATATCTGCTGCTCGGGACATCCTGAACAAGTGAGCCAAGATCCAGCCTTCACAGACTTATTTGGCCATCATGGGGCTGGTAACTTAGCCCTATACAACCACCAGCACAACCACCATCACACTAGCCACGGCGAGATCATCGCAGGCGAGCACCACAAGGATTGCGACCATGGCTGATTTTTTATTATGGGCTTGGCTTGGAGGCGTAATGATTGCTGCAATTTCAGGCCCTCTAGGCTCTTTTATGGTGTGGCGAAGAATGGCCTATTTTGGAGACACCCTCGCCCACGCGGCACTTTTAGGTGTTGCGTTAGGGCTATTACTCCACGTAAGCATCAGCTTAGCAGTGATTTTGGTATGTTTGTTATTGGCCCTATTACTGAGTACTTTAATGCACAGACGCATTATTGCAACAGACACATTGTTAGGTATTTTATCCCATGCAAGCTTATCCCTTGGTTTGGTGAGCCTTAGTGTTTTCGAACATGAATCCATTGATTTAATGGGGTTCTTATTTGGCGACTTGCTCGCAATAGGCCAACAGGATTTGATGTGGATCGCTTTAGCATGCTGTGTGGTAATGATTATACTTGTTTGGATATGGAAGCCGTTATTGTCCATTACGGTCAACGAAGAACTAGCCCAAGTTGAAGGAATTAATGTGGCGTGGATGCGCACTTTGTTGATGCTTATGGTGGCCGTAGTGATAGCCGTGGCGATGAAGGTAGTGGGGGTTTTATTAATTACCTCGCTGTTGATCATCCCTGCTGCCGCTGCACGTCGGTTATCCAAGTCACCAGAAACAATGGCTCTGCTTGCAAGCTTGCTGGGCATGTTTTCGGTCACCGGGGGCCTGGCTTTATCCTGGTTTTATGATACGCCAGCCGGCCCTTCTGTGGTATTAGTTGCCAGCGCTTTGTTCTTTTTGCTATTTAGTTTGCCTCGCTCATTGCGAGCCTTTTGAGCATGATCTCACAAGGCCAATTTAGCTACGCGCCTCAAGCTAAACATATGCGAAAGCTTTGGCTACTGGCTTGGCCATTAATCATCTCGAACATTAGTGTGCCTTTACTAGGCTTGGTAGATGCTGCGGTTATGGGGCACTTAGATCACGCCAGCTATTTAGGCGCAGTGGCTTTGGGCGCTACGTTATTGTCTTTTATTTATTGGGCCTTTGGCTTCTTACGAATGGGTACCGTGGGCCTGACTGCACAAGCACATGGCGCTAAAAATAATCAGCGTTTAATGCAGCTTTTACTAATGCCAGGATTACTTGCTTTAGCCATTGGTTTAGCTATCGTCGCGTTACAAAGTTGGCTTATTCCTTTAGGTGTGTCCCTTATGGGCGCAAGCGCCCAAGTATCTGTTTTAGCGGAAGAATACCTTACTATCCGTATTTATAGTGCGCCTGCGGTGCTCATCACATACGTCTGTTTGGGTTGGTTACTAGGCCGTCAAGATAGTCGTAGCCCTTTGGTTTTGCTGGTGGCGACTAACGTGACAAATATCGCTTTTAACCTGTTGTTTGTGGTTGGTTTTGATATGAGCAGCGATGGCGTAGCTTGGGGCAGTTTTTTAGCTGATTATTGCGGTTTGGCATTGGCACTGGTGCTGGTGTGGCGGCACCTGATTCGCTTTGATCAAACCATGCACCTACAATGGCCTCTTTTTTCATCTTTAGCTTTACAGCTCATCCGCCTCAACAGCTATTTGTTTGTACGCACACTAATGCTTCTGTTTGCGTTTGCCTTTATCACCTCACAAAGTGCTCGTATGGGTGATGATGTGCTAGCGGCGAATACCTTATTATTACAATACGTTGCCTTGCTGGCTTACGCTTTGGATGGTTTTGCTTTTGCAATTGAAGCAGCCTGTGGGGAAGCTTTGGGGGCCAAAAAGAGACAACGCTTTTATCAGCTTTGTAATGCTGCTGCCATTTATTCGATCTTTGTTGCTATCATAGCAACAATAGGTTTTTGGCTATTTAGCAATGCCTTCATTAACATGCTCACCACTATAGACAGTGTGCGCATAATAGCCGTTGATCATGCTTTTTGGGTAATGTGGGTGCCTTTAATTAGCGTATGGAGCTACTTATTTGATGGTATTTTTGTAGGCACGACCCAAGTTCAGGCCATGTTTTACTCAGTGCTAGCCAGTGTTTGCACCCTTTTACCTCTTTGGCATTTCCTTGAGCCGTGGGGAAATCAAGGTTTGTGGTGGGCATTTTTAGGTTTTTGTGGCGTTAGGGCCATAGTCGCCTTAGCAGGATATCTTTGGCTAAGCCATAAACAAAGTTGGTTCAGCACTCCCTAACGCAGAGATTAAAGCAGTTTAAGAACTTGTGGTTCAACTTCTTGCACAGCACTGGTGCTTTTTTCACTCACTCTGGTGCTCATTTCTTGACGCGTTGCCGTGCTTTGACCAATGCGTTCTTCGTGTCCACAGGTGACACAATCTCGTAGCTGCTCATCTATGTCGCCTTCCTCAGGAATATAGATACGCACGCTATCTTCTGCGCCGCACTTGGGGCAAACAATGCCTGCAATAAATCTAACCTTCATCATTTGCTCCTTGAGATGTTTCCTTGGCCAAACCTTTGTGGCGCATCAAAGCATGCACACTGGGCTTGCGCCCCATAAATTGAGTAAATAAGTCCATCGCATCTTCGCTTCCACCTTGGCCTGTAATCTGTTTCCATAGTGCAGCGCCAGTGCTAGGGTTAAATATACCCTCTTCTTCAAAACGACTAAAGACATCCGCCGCCAACACTTCTGCCCATAAATAGCTGTAGTATCCAGAAGCATAGCCACCTGCAAAAATGTGCGCAAAGCCGTGTTGAAAGCGATTCCACGCGGGTGCTTTTATGACTGCTACTTCTTCTCGCACTTGATCTATTACCGCTTGCACAGACTGGGGGGCACCTGGGTTGTAGTTCATGTGTAAGCGTAAATCAAACAAGGCAAATTCTAGCTGGCGCATGACAAACATACCAGCTTGAAAATTTTTGGCTGATAACATTTTTTGTAACATTGCTTCTGGTAAAGCCGCTCCTGTTTGATAATGCTTGGCAAACAAACGCAGTGACTCCTCCTGCCAGCACCAGTTCTCTAATAGCTGGCTTGGCAGCTCTACAGCATCCCATGCCACACCATTAATACCAGCAACCCCTGCAACATCGATATTGGTCATCATATGATGCAATCCATGGCCAAACTCATGAAACAAAGTTGTCACTTCTGCGTGAGTGAGTAAGGCTGGTGTGTCCCCTACTTGGGGAGCAAAATTACACACTAAATAAGCCACGGGCAACTGCAGCTGGCCGTTCGCTTTAAGCTGACGGTTACGGCACTCATCCATCCATGCGCCACCACGTTTTTGATCCCGCGCAAAGAGATCAAAATAGAAATACCCGATGGCTTGACCTAAGTATGTGACTTGATAAAAACCAACATCCTGGTGCCAAGTGCTAATGTCTTGGTGAGCTGCAACTTGCGTCACTTGGATACCATAAATACGCTTTACCACCTCAAACAAACCACCTTGCACTTGTGGTAGTGCAAAATAAGGCTTCAGCTGCTCTTGGGATAAGTCATACCGCTTTTGGCGAAGCTTTTCGCTGTAATAAGCCACATCCCAGGCCGCTAACGGGGTAGGCCCGCCTTGCTCGGTTGCAAACTCTTGTAACTGCTTCATGTCTGCTAGTGCTTGTGGCTTACACGCTGTGGTTAGATCTAATAAAAACGCTTCAACTGCACGGCCAGAATCAGCCATCTTGGTAGCCACCGAATAATCTGCGTAGTGATCAAACCCTACTAAACAGGCCATCTTATGCCGCAAGCCTACCAGCTCTTCCATCACTGGAGTATTATCAAACTGCTCGGCATGGGGTCCTTGGTCTGATGCTCTGGTGTTGAAGGCTTGGTATATTTCTTGCCTTAGTTGTGAGTGTTGGGCAAAGGTCATGACGGCGTGATAGCACGCAAAGTCTAGCTTCAATAAATACCCTTCTAAGTCTTGAGCTTTGGCGCTTTCTTTAGCTTGTTGCAAGGCAGATTCTGGCAACCCAAGTAAATCATTACGATCACTGACATGTTTACTCCACGCTTGGGTAGCATCCATAAGATGATTTGAAAAACGTGTAGAAAGCTTTGCTATTTGCTGTTTCAACTGGCCGTATTCAATTTGCTCTTGTGGATTTAAAGCCACACCCGCCAACTTAAAGTCTTTTATCTGAAGCTTAACAAACTGCTGCTGAGGTTGGCTTAACTGACTAAATTCAGCACTATCTAACAAGCCTAAAAAAGCCAAATATAATGATTTGTTCTGTCCCAATTTTGTCGCATAGTCTGTTAGCTTAGGTAAGCACTC
The DNA here is from genome assembly GCA_024686035.1 of Oceanospirillaceae bacterium. Taxonomy (GTDB): domain Bacteria; phylum Pseudomonadota; class Gammaproteobacteria; order Pseudomonadales; family Balneatricaceae; genus Njordibacter. The sequence continues at coordinate 34,519 of JAIBDW010000005.1, read as the reverse complement.
ATCAAATGCAGCTCTTATATCTTCTTTGTTACCTACCCCATGCAAATGACTCAGGGGCCCCCATAACCTATCCACTTCGTCTCCCAGCTGTTCTAATGCAGGCACAAGATCTTTATAGCTTAAGTTGTCTTGGCTGCGTAGTAATTGCTCAATGGCTTCTAGGTTGGATGATAGTTGTTTATCTAGCCTAGCGGCTAATCCAGCTGGGTCAATAGAAGCAAAGTCGGGTAATAGTAGTGCATCTTTTACACAAAGGGCTGTCATGGCGTCTCATCGATTGTTTTGTATCTTCGTGGGGTTATAATAGTGCCTCTTACAGCAATACCCAACGTTTTGCTGCAAATTAGGAGCAATAATGTCTATTAGGTCACTTAAACACGTCTCTGCACAGATTGATCCAAGTGCATTTATTGATGAACAATGCATTATTATTGGCGATGTTCACATTGGTGCAAATTCATCTATCTGGCCATACAGTGTGATACGTGGAGATGTAAATCATATTCGCATTGGTCATTCTACCAGTGTTCAAGATGGCTCCATTTTACATGTCACCCATAAAAGCGCCCACAACCCACAAGGCTATGCGTTAATCATTGGTGACCAAGTGACCATAGGGCATCGAGTTATTTTACACGGCTGCACTATCGGCAATCGGGTACTAGTCGGGATGGGCAGCACCGTAATGGACGACGTAGTGGTAGATGATGAGGTTATGATCGCTGCTAACAGCCTAGTGACTCCAGGTAAAAGGCTTGTAAGCGGGTTTTTATATGCAGGTAGCCCAGCCCGCCAAAAACGCCGATTAACAGATGCAGAAGTAGCAAGCCTGACCTACATGGCTAATAATTATGTCAGCCTTAAAAATCAGTACTTAGCACAGGAAAACCAATGACTAATCCATATAATAAAGACTACCCGATTTCTTGGGAAGAATTACACCGCAACGCCCGTGCATTGGCTTGGCGCCTGCTAGATCAAGGGCCGTGGAAAGGTATTATTGCCATTACGCGTGGCGGTTTAGTGCCTGCCGCCATTATTGCTCGCGAGCTGGATATTCGTCTAATCGACACCATTTGTATTTCCAGTTACGGACAACTTGAGGCCGGTGTAGAAGCCAGTAAACAAGGCGAGCTAAAATTACTCAAAGGTTTTGACGGCGACGGTGAAGGCTTTTTGCTAATTGATGACCTAGTAGATACGGGAAAAACGGCGGCGGCTGTGCGCCAAATGGTGCCTAAAGCCACCTTTGCTACGGTATATGCTAAACCTGCGGGGAAATCGACTGTGGATTTATATATTACTGAAGTAAGCCAAGACACGTGGATTCGATTCCCATGGGATATGGCACAGAGTTTTGCGACACCCATTGCAGATATTCAAGCGTAGGCTACCCTTTATACATAAGGATAAGCACAAGGAATAAGTGTGACACAATTTTTATATTTATCCACAGTGCTTATATGGGGCACTACTTGGATCGCTATCCACTGGCAGTTGGGTGAGGTTGACGTGCTGGTGTCAGTGTTTTACCGCTTTGCTTTAGCTGCAACGCTGATGTTGTCTTTGGTGCTGATCAGTGGTCGCATGCAAGTCACCAACAAGCAAGACCATGGGTTTATGGTATTGCAGGGCATGTGTTTATTTTCGTTAAATTTTGTGTGCTTTTATACGGCGGGTTTGGCCATATCCAGTGGTTTGCTTTCTGTGATTTTTTCTTCTTCTACCTTGTTTAATGCCCTTAACAATAGTCTATTTTGGAAAGAAAAACCAAGCCGGTCGGTATTTGGAGCTGGCTTACTGGGAATAATAGGCCTAAGTTTAATGTTTTGGCCAGAACTGGCTAAAGATGCTGATAAAGGCATTGATCTTGGCAGTATTGGGTTTGCCTTTTTAGGAACATTTTTATTTTCCCTTGGCAACATGATTTCTGTAAGGCACCACAAAAAAGGCTTAAAGCCTCTTACAGGCAGTGCTTATGCCATGGTTTATGGGGCTATATTTCTAGCTGCATTATTGGTAATTACCGGCACTCCATTGGCTTGGGATCCACGCCCTCAATACGTTGGCAGCCTATTTTATTTAGCGATCATTGGCACAGTGGCGGGATTTACCGCCTACCTTTCTCTCATTGGACGGATAGGTGCCAACAAAGCGGCCTATGCCACAGTGATGTTCCCCGTGGTCGCATTAGCACTATCAACTGTATTTGAGGGCTATGTGTGGAGCTTAAGTAGTGTCGCTGGTTTGGTGCTCGTATTATTAGGTAATGGGTTGATTTTAGGCATCAAGTTGCCGTTTATGGCATCCGTCAAAACGCCTACATAGTTAGGGTATAGTTTGGCATAGGTTATTAACCTATTAACTTTGAGTGTGCTAAGCGAGCCACTTATACATCACCAACGCGTCTACATAGCCTTGATGTGGGTGTAAAAACGCGTTGGGTAACTTTCCTACTTTTGCAAATCCTAACTTTTGCCATAAACGAATTGCATTCACATTAGTTGCTGCTACAAAATTAAACTGCATGGCTTTATAGCCCATGGTCATAGCTTGCTCTTGGGAGTGCTCACACATCAATGTGGCGATGCCTTTTCCTCTTGCAGCAGATGCCACCATATAACCACAGTTACAAACATGGGCTCCTGGTCCTTGTTGATTAGTCTTGATGAAGTAAGTACCCACTATCTTTCCATTATCTTCCACTACGTAGGTCTGGTCGGGGGAGTCCAACCAAATTTCTTTTGCCTCTGCTTGATTAGTATCGATGGGATAAGCATAGGTTTGCCCAGCTTTAACAATGTCATGAAAAATAGGCCAAATACCATGTAGATCTGCACCTTGGGCTTGTCGGATGTTCATAGCGTTGAATCCTAGGCTAGATAAGGCTTGGTTTAGGGTTAATAAAGAAGTTTACATCTGTGGCTTTCGCCAGATCAATTATAAAGGTAAAATTAATGTGTTTTTTTCTACTGGACAGATATCATGGGCAGAGCCTACCAAAACAAAAAGTTAGACATCGCCAAAACATCTGACGCTAAAGCTAAGGTTTATAGTAAGTACGGACGCGAGATTTACGTTGTTGCAAAAGCAGGTGGTGTAGAGCCAGATGGCAATTTGGCGCTGCGTACGCTTATTGATAAAGCCAAAAAAGATCAGGTGCCAAGTCATGTGATCGATAAAGCCTTAGAAAAGGCCAAAGGCGGCGGCGGTGAAGACTATTCGACTGCCCGTTATGAAGGCTATGGGCCTGGCAGTTCTATGGTGATTGTGGATTGCCTTACAGATAACCCTAACCGTACTTTTGGTGACGTGCGCCTGTGTTTCACTAAAACTAAGTGCAAAATTGGTACCTCAGGCAGTGTAGGCCACATGTTTGATCATAGTGCTATTTTTGTTTTTGCCGGTGATGATGAAGATGCGGTACTAGAAGCGCTAATGGAATCCGACGTCGATGTCACTGACGTTGAATGTGAGGATGGTAAGACCACTGTATTTGCGCCTAACACTGAATATAATAAGGCAAAGCAAGCTCTGATAGATGCATTAGGTAATGATAAAGGCGAATTTGAATTTGAAGTGGATGAGATTCAGTTCATTCCTCAAAACACTAGCCCTGTTACAGGCGATGATGCAGTGATGTTTGAAACCTTCATGGACATGCTTAACGACCTTGATGACGTCCAGAACATTTATCATAACGCCCAGCTTAGCTAACTCTAACTAAGCTCAAACCTCTGTCAATCTATATCTAATGCTGCCGCCACTGCGCTTTGAGCGTGGATGGCGGTGGTGTCATAAAGCATGACTTGCGTGTCTTCCTGGCGCACTAATAATGCAATTTCTGTGCAGCCTAAAATCACCGCTTGAGCGCCTTGATCATATAGTTCTTGAATCACAGCGAGGTAATAATCCTTAGATTTCTGGTTTAGAACACCTAAACACAGCTCTTGATAAATCACTTTATGAACTGTGTTTTGTTGTTTAGCATTGGGTGTAATCACCTCTATACCAAAGCCTAAGGTGAGCCTGCCTTTATAAAAATCTTGTTGCATGGTGAACGCCGTGCCTATCAAGCCCACCTTAGTAATGCCATCTGTGAGTAACTGTCTAGCCGTAGCGTCTGCGATGTGTACAAGAGGGATGTTTACTGCCGCTTGGACCTCTGCAGCGACTTTGTGCATGGTGTTGGTACAAATCAAAAAAAGGTCAGCGCCACAAGCTTCTACGGCTTGGGCCGCTTGAGCCAAAATATCAGCCGTTTGTTGCCATTTACCTTGATGCTGTAGCTGCCCTATTTCATGAAAATCAACGCTATACAGGCAGATTTTTGCACTATGTAAACCTCCCAAACTTTGCTTAACACCCTGATTGATGGCGCTGTAATAAAGGCTAGTAGATTCCCAGCTCATACCGCCTATTAAGCCGATGGTTTTCATAATTCAATACTCCAGAAGCTTGCTTTGACTGCAAAGGCTAAATACCTAAGCCTTCAACTCACGTCTTAAGGCCAATAAAACCCCATCTGTTGGTGGCAATACACCACGCCACAAATTAAAGGATTGGGCCGCTTGCTCTACCAGCATTCCTAAACCATCATCTGCCTGCTGAGCACCTTGCTTGAGAGCCCATTGGTTAAATACAGTAGTTTGGGCACTATACATCATGTCGTAACAGCGGCTAGTGTTGGTGATTAGACCTTGAGGCAGTGGCGGCAAGTCGCCGGCTAAACTTGCAGAGGTCCCATTAATAATCCAATCAAAAGAACCACTAAGCTGCGCCATCGGGGTCGCTTGTATAGGCCCTATATCGGTAAATAACTCGGCTAAGTCGCAGGCTTTACTGTAGGTTCGGTTAGCAATGATCACTTGGGCTGGCAATTGCGCCAAAATAGGCTGCAATACACCTCTAACCGCACCACCTGCGCCTAAGACTAAGATTCGCTTAGTGGCCAGTTGGCCCTTGAGGTTATGACAAATGTCCCTCACCAAACCCATCCCATCGGTGTTGTCAGCAACTAGCTGCCCTTGGGCATTTAGATACAAAGTGTTAGCCGCTTCGGCCTTTTTGGCAGCAGGACTTAATACCTTCGCCATAGCAAAGGCACGTTGTTTAAAAGGCACAGTGATATTTAGACCTTTACCACCTTGGGCAAAAAAAGCCTTAACCGTATCTTCAAACTCGCCTTCTGCCACTAGCTTTGCTTGGTAGTTGATGTGTTGGTGGACAGCTTTTGCAAATTGCTTATGAATATTAGGCGACTTGCTTTGATGTATAGGGTTACCAAATACGCGATATTGATCTATGGTTGTATCAATTGACATCACTTACTCCAGCCAATCTTTGGCGGGCAAAAAATCTCGCCCAAGTATGGCTTCCTCAGAATTTTCGTCTATCTGATAATCATAGCTCCAGCGCACCTCACTTGGTAATGACATGAGGATAGATTCTGTCCGTCCACCCGTTTGTAACCCAAACAAAGTGCCTCGGTCATAGACTAAGTTAAATTCCACATAGCGGCCACGACGGTGTAGCTGAAAATCTCGCTGCCTTTCTCCATAAGGGGTATCCTTTCGGCGCTCAATAATTGGGCCATAAGCCTTAAGGTAGCTATTACCTACACTTTGCATAATGGCAAAGGCAGTATCAAAATCAGGGTCATTGAGGTCATCAAAAAATAGCCCCCCAATACCACGGGCTTCTTCGCGGTGAGGAATATAAAAATAGTCATCACACCAGTTTTTTAACCGTGGGTATAGGGCTTGGTCAAAGGGGTCACATGCTGCTTTAGCGGTGGCATGCCAATGCCGACAATCTTCTTGATTACCATAATATGGGGTTAAGTCATACCCTCCTCCAAACCACCAAACGGGATCTTCACCTTCTTTTTCTGCTACAAAAAACCGCACATTGGCATGGGAAGTAGGTGCGTATGGGTTTCGAGGGTGTATCACCAGCGACACTCCCATAGCTTGAAAGCTTCTACCTGCAAGTTCTGGCCGATGTGCTGTTGCCGATGCTGGCATTGAGTCACCCATAACGTGAGAGAAGTTAACTCCGCCCTTTTCTATCACGCTACCTCCTGCCAATACGCGACTAATACCACCGCCACCTGCTTCTCGGTGCCATTGGTCAGCAATAAATTGAGCGCCGCCGTCTAGCTCTTGTAGGGCATCACATATAGTTTGCTGCAAACCAAGAAGGTATGTTTTTACTGCATTGATATCGACGTTGGACACTAAAAATTCCTTAACTGTTAGTTTATGCTGGGCGAATCACTTGTCCTGAAACCAAATCTTTTACCTGACTGGGCTGTTTACTTTGGCCTAAATCACCCGTTACCACATAATCAATGTCATTTTCAAAAGTCTGGGTAACTTGTAACTGTGTTCTGGCTGGCTCACATCCAGCTAAATTGGCAGAAGTAGACACGACTAAGCCATTAAATTCATCACATAAAGCCAAAACGGTGGGGTGAGACGACACCCGTATGGCTACACTTTGATATTGGCCTTTGATCCACTGCGGCACCCATTCTTTTGGATCTGGCATCAACCAAGTGGTGGGGCCTGGCCAAGATGATTTTAGCTGTTCCAGTTGTGAGGCACTTAGTTCATCAAGTAACGGCTCAAACTGACTCCACTTAGAAGCCACTAGAATGAGGCCTTTGTGCATGGGCCGTTGTTTTAATTTGAGTATCTTTGCCACAGCTTTGTCATTCCATGGATCACAGCCCAAACCCCAAACAGCCTCCGTAGGGTAGGCAATAACGCCTCCTGCGGTTAAGGCTTGTGTGGCGCTTTGTAAATGCACATTGCTGGGTCGCATAATTTTCCTAAAATAAGTGCCTAAAATACTTTTTCATAGCCACTGCCTGTGAGTCGCACAAGACCAAGTAACTCTAATTCTACTAATTGAGCGGCAACAACATTATAAGGCTGAGCCAATCGTGTACACAGTATATCAACTGGCAATGGGTCATAGCCAAAAACTCGCATCAATATTTGCAATTCTTGCGTAATATCTGTCAAATCTTCTTTATTGGGGGGTTGAGGCGGCTGATAACGCGCCACTAGCGATTGCAATTGAGGCGCCAACTCTGCCAAAATTTGTTGTGGCTGATCGACTAATAAAGCACCGTTACGTATCAATTGATGGCAACCTTGAGCCTGCACATTGTGCACGCTAGAAGGGATAGCAAATATTTCCCTACCCTGCTCTAAGGCTGTTTTTGCAGTAATTAATGACCCACTTCGAAGGGCCGCTTCCACCACTAATACCCCTAAACTTAAACCACTGATGATACGATTTCGTTCAGGAAACCGATAAGCTAAAGGTTTAGCCATTAGCGGCCAAGGCGACACTAAAAGCCCAGCTCCAGCCAATATTCGTTGAGCTAATGGTTGATGCTTTGCAGGATAGATGTGACCTAAGCCTGAGCCTAACACCGCAATTGTATCCGCTTGCGCATCTAACGCACCTTGATGGCAAGCCCCATCAATACCCAGCGCTAGCCCACTCACAATAGTTAAACCACTAGCACCAAGGTTACCCGCAAAGGTTTTAGCTAAAGTCATGCCATTGGGTGTGGCTTTTCGAGCACCCACCATGGCTATACTGGGTTCATTTAATAGGCTTGCACGCCCCTGTAGCCATAAAAATGCAGGTGGCTGGTGGATCTCTTTTAGGGCATCTGGGTAATTAGTGTCGTCATATAATAACAATGAAACGTTATTATTTTCTATCCATTGCAGCTGTGAAGCTAAGCTAAGCGTGAGCTTTTTAGAAGTTAGCTTAGCTAAATATTGGCATTGCCTAGGGTTCAGGATAGCCGCTATTTCAACACCGTGTTGTTGTTCTAAAATAGCCATGCCATTACTGTAGCCTTGGGCAAGCTTGCTACTTTGCTTGAAAGTTAAATTCAGTTCACTCAGCGCAAGCCAAGCTAAATGATGATCATCCATAATCATTCCATTACTAAAGACAGTTAGTGTTATAATTATAGTTAACAAACTCATTTTTGCGTACGTAAACCTTAGGTTTATTGCACTAACCCTGAACGAATACAGAATCCTATGGCACTATTACCTATATTAGAATTTCCAGACCCACGTTTGCGTAAGATTGCAGTCGATGTGGTCGATATTAATGACCAGGTGCGAAGCCTGGCTAAAGACATGCTGGAAACCATGTACGGTGCTCCTGGTATCGGTTTGGCAGCATCACAAGTCAATGTGCACCAGCGTATTATAGTGATTGATGTGAGTGACGATGGCGATAACCCTCGCGTGCTTATCAATCCCACATGGGAGCCTTTAGGCGAAGAAAAGCAAAGCTATCAAGAAGGCTGTCTTTCTGTGCCCGAATTTTATGACGACATAGAACGTTATAGCCAAATACAGCTGCGTGCATTTGATGAAAATGGCGAGGCTATTTCAGAGACAGCGGAAGGTTTATTTGCCATCTGTATCCAACATGAGCTTGACCATCTTAATGGTAAGCTTTTTGTAGATTATCTTTCGCGCCTAAAACGCGAACGCATTCGTAAAAAACTTGAAAAAAAGCATCGTGATGACATCAAAGATGCCTTGTATGAAGCCCAGGCCAAAGCGAAAATGGACACCCAAGCGTGAGTCAAAAGGGTTTAAGGGTTATCTTTGCGGGCACTCCAGATTTTGCAGCCCAACACTTGCAAGCATTACTTGATAGCCCACACCAAGTTGTGGGTGTATATAGCCAGCCAGATCGTCCTTCTGGTCGCGGGCGCAAGCTCACTGCAAGCCCAGTTAAGGCTCTCGCGCTTGAGCACGGTATTGAAGTACAGCAACCATTAAGCCTTAAAGGTACAGAAGCACAGCTCCTATTGGCTGCTTATAAGGCTGACATCATGGTGGTGGTCGCTTATGGCTTACTGCTTCCCCAAACGGTTTTGAACACCCCTTCCTTAGGTTGTATTAATGTGCATGGCTCTTTATTACCACGTTGGCGCGGTGCGGCACCCATTCAGCGTTCGATATTGGCAGGCGATGCCTTATCTGGCATCACTGTTATGCAAATGGAAGCCGGCTTAGACACCGGCGCTATGTTGCTTAAAGCAACGACTCCCATCAATGAAACAGATACCAGCGCTAGCCTTTATGATACTTTGGCTGTGTTAGGCTGTAGGAGTCTTATTGCGGCTTTGGCTGGCCTACAAAATGGCAGCCTTGCGCCCCAAATTCAAGATGATGCCAAAGCCAACTATGCCAGCAAACTGACTAAAACTGAGGGTGCGATTGATTGGCACCAAAGTGCGCAACAAATTAGCCTACAGGTGCGCGGCCTTAACCCCTGGCCTGTGGCTTATAGTGACTGGAAAGAGCAGCGTTTACGTATTTGGATGGCTCATCCAATAGAAGCCTCTAGTAGCCAACCGGCAGGTACTCTAGTGGCTATGGATAAAACTGGCATCGAAGTGGCGTGTGGTTCCGGCCACCTTAAAATCACTCAGTTACAATGGCCTGGTGGCAAAGCCTTAAGCCAAAGTGAATTGATGAATCTAAAACAAAAAATGACCCTAGGTGATCGCTTTACTGACCTTGCGGTGGAAAAATAGTCATGGCAAACCTACGTTTATTAGCAGCCCAAGCACTGACCTCAGTACTGGAACACAAAGGCTCTTTAGCCTCTAGCCTGCCCAAGGCTTTAGAAGCCGCCGAACACGGCGATCGGGCTCTTATACAGCAATTGTGTTATGGCACATGCAGGCATTTCCCGCAGTTAGAGCTAATAGCACAACAGCTATTACACAAACCCATGAAGCCCCAAGACCAAGATATTTATGCTTTGATCCTTATGGGTTTATATCAGATTAAAGCCATGCGCACCCCAGATTATGCAGCCGTTGATGCCACTGTACAGGCTGCTAAAGCGAGCGGTAAGCGCTGGGCCGATAAGCTGATCAATGGCGTTTTACGCTCATATATCCGCGGTGGTGCAGACTTGGCAGAAGTGTTAAATGAACATGATGCCTATCGCTATAATCACCCACAATGGCTAATTTCAAAACTCAGTAATCACTGGCCTGATCACTGGCAGGATATCTTGGCAGCAAATGACCCACAAGGTGCTCTCACCTTGCGCGTTAATACTCGCAAAATAAGCCGTGATGATTATTTAGTGGCTTTGGCGCAAGCAGGCCACCTTGCCACTGTTTGTCAGTATAGCCATGTTGGCGTGCAGTTAAAAAAACCTAGCGATGTTATCCAGTTACCAGGCTTTGAAGAAGGCTGGTTTGGTGTGCAAGATGAAGCTCCTCAACTATGCACTCAATTACTAGAGCTTGAATCTGGTCAACGCATATTAGATGCGTGCGCGGCTCCTGGTGGTAAAACGTGTCACTTGCTTGAAGCACAAGATGTCACTGTGGTCGCCGTAGAGCTAGAGGAAAGGCGTATTGGCCGCATGAAAGATAACCTGTTTCGTATGGATTTACAGGCACAGGTTATTTGTGCAGATGCCAGTGAGCCAGATCAATGGTGGGATGGACAGCTGTTTGATCGCATTTTGCTTGATGCGCCGTGTTCTGCTACAGGGGTCATTCGACGCAACCCTGACATCAAAGTATTACGCTCAAACGAAGACATCTTGGAGCTCGCCCAACTGCAGCTCAAGTTGCTTAATAATTTATGGCCTTTATTACAACCTGGTGGTTATTTATTGTATGCGACCTGTTCAGTTTTACGCCAAGAAAACGATCGCCTTGTGACCCGTTTTTTAAAGCAACAACCACAAGCCCAACATTGCCCCATTGTTGCGGATTGGGGCATAGACCTAGACATAGGCCGCCAGCTATTCCCAAATCCAGCAAGTCACGACGGTTTTTACTATGCCAAACTCCATAAACCGCTCTAATAGTTACAAAAATAGGAGACTATTGTGCCATGGGTTCTGCTATTATGAAGTTCATCAACCGCTTTTGAGGCATTGTGTTTTAGTATGAAAATCATCATTCTTGGTGCCGGTCAGGTCGGTCGCACCCTTGCTGAAAACTTGGCCAACGAAGCCAATGATGTGACAATGGTGGACCAAGATGCCGGCCACTTAAAAGACTTGCAGGATCGCCTTGATATTCGCACTGTGCGAGGCCATGCCTCACTGCCTAGCATTCTGGCAAGCGCAGGTGCCGAAGATGCTGACATGCTAGTGGCTGTCACCAACAGTGACGAGGTCAACATGGTGGCCTGTCAAATAGCCAAAACCATGTTTCAAACACCCACTATTATTAGTCGTATTCGTGAACATCAATATTTATTAGAACGTGAAGCTTTATTTAAAGAAGAGCCTCGCGCCTTTCCTATCGACGTCATAATTAGCCCAGAAAAATTAGTCACCGCTCACGTTCAACGCCTCATAGAAAACCCAACAGCCCTGCAAGTGCTCGATTTTGCTAAAGGTAAAGTGCAACTTGTAGCTGTAACAGCGCGCCATGGCGGCCCATTAGTAGGCAACCCTGTATCTGACTTACGTCACCACATGCCTAACGTACACACTCGGGTTGCTGCTATCTTCCGTAATGACAAAGCTATCGTGCCATCAGGTAAAACCCGCATTCATGTGGATGATGAGGTGTTTTTCATCGCGGCAAAAGCTGACATTAGCAAGGTGATGAGCGAATTACGTCACTTAGAGAAGCCCTACAAACGCATCATGATCGCAGGGGGCGGTAATATAGGGGCTAGGTTAGCTCGAAACTTGCGTAAAGACTTTAGGGTGAAGCTTATTGAGCGAGGTTTAGAGCGCTGTGAACACTTGGCAGATATATTAGATGATGTCATCGTCCTCCATGGAAGTGCTTCTGATAGAGACCTATTAATAGAAGAAAATATTGAATCTACAGACGTATTTTGTGCTTTAACAAATGATGATGAAGCCAATATTATGGCCTCTATGTTGGCTAAACGCTTGGGCGTGCGCACAGTAATGACTTTGATTAGCAATCCAGCGTATGTGGATCTGATTGAAGATGGCACCATCGACATTGCCATCTCCCCTCAACAGACCACCATCAGTAGTTTGCTGACCCATGTTCGCCGTGGTGATATTGTCAATGTGCATTCCTTAAGGCGAGGCGCTGCTGAAGCTCTTGAAGTGGTTGCCCACGGTGACTCAAAGACATCTAAAGTAGTGGGACGTTGTGTCGCTGACATTCCTCTACCGCAAGGCACTAGTTTTGGCGCGATTGTGCGGGGTGAAGAAGTGCTCATTGCACACCATGACACTGTCATCGCTAATGACGACCATTGCATCCTTTTCTTAACAGATAGGCACATGATCAATGAAGTTGAACGATTATTTGCTGTGACTATTGGATTCTTTTAGGCCTTATATGCACTTTCGTGTTACTTTAAAAATCATTGGTATGCTGCTCATGGCATTTAGCGCATCCATGCTGCCTTCACTGATCATAGCCCTTAGTACTAGTGGTGATGGAGCTGAATGGGCCTTTGGCATGTCTTTTGTCATTACCCTCTGCGCTGGCTTTTTATTATGGCTACCTTTTTCCAAACATAACAAGGAATTGCGCACCAGAGATGGCTTTGTCATCGTAGTAATGTTTTGGTCAATTCTAGGCCTTTTTGGCGCTCTTCCTTTCCATTTTTCAGCGCCCTTGTCGGCTCTCAATCCAGATTGGAAATACGTTGATGCTCTTTTTGAATCCCTTTCTGGGCTCACCACCACAGGAGCCACAGTCATTACCCAGCTGGATGACTTACCTAAATCGTTATTATTTTATCGCCAGTTTTTGCAGTGGTTTGGCGGTATGGGAATTATCGTATTAGCAGTCGCCATTTTACCCATGTTAGGTATTGGTGGTGCCCAGCTATACCGCGCTGAAACACCAGGGCCGGTTAAAGACTCGAAACTCACGCCTAGAATTACAGAAACCGCCAAGCAACTTTGGTTTATCTACCTAACCCTGACCGTCACTTGCGCTGTGGCCTATTGGTTTGCTGGTATGAGTGCCTTTGATGCTATTACCCATAGTTTTTCCACGGTAGCCATCGGTGGGTTTTCTACTCATGATGCAAGCTTAGGCTATTTTAATAGCGCAGCAATTGAAACCATCGCTATCATTTTTATGTTGTTAGCTGCAGTCAACTTTGCCCTTCACTTTCACACCGCTCGCACGATAAGGCAAAAGCACTATAAGGCCAGCTTGCTACACTATTGGAAAGATGAAGAGCTGCGCTTTTTTCTAAGCGCCATTTTGACCATTTGCCTGATTACAGTGAGCACCTTATGGTTGACCAATGGTATGAGCTTTAACGCAAGCTTTCGACAAGGTGTGTTTGAAGTGGTCTCTATTGCGACAACCACAGGCTTTGCGACTGCAGATTTTTCGCAGTGGCCAGCGATGCTCTCATTTCTTTTATTTACCGCAGCCTTCATGGGAGGCTGCGCAGGCTCAACCGCAGGGGGCCTAAAAGTAGTGCGGGTGCTGATATTACTTAAACAAGGTATGCGAGAAATTCAAAGGCTGATCCATCCAAATGCCATTATTCACGTAAAATTAGGCTCTAATCCAATTCCAGATCGGGTGGCAGAGGCTGTGTGGGGGTTTTTCTCCGTATACACCCTCGTATTCATTGTGATGATGATTGCGCTTTTAGGTACAGGTCTAGACCAGGTTACTGCTTGGTCTGCCGTAGGCGCAACTCTCAACAACCTCGGCCCAGGCTTGGGTGATGTGGCAGTGAACTATGGTGGTATTAACGATGCTGCAAAGTGGATTTTGTGTTTCTCGATGCTTTTAGGCCGCTTAGAAGTCTTCACCTTATTGGTGTTATTCACACCCATGTTTTGGCGTGACTAGGCGCCCCTATTTATTTGCTTTTTCACAAGCTATCAACAGACTTATCCACAGAGGTGCCTGATCATGCCGGAGCGCTGGAATCAACGTTATAAGGTGCCCTTCGTGCTGCCAAATGTAAGTTATGGCCTGCACCAGTATGCCCACCTATTGCCCACTAATGGCATCGCATTAGACTTAGCTTGTGGCTTGGGACAAAACTCTATATTTCTTATAAAACATGGGCTTACAGTTCATAGTTGGGACTATTCAACGGTGGCATTGGAGCAGATGAAACACCACTGTGACACACAGAAAATTGAAATAAATCAAAGGTGTATCGATCTTATAACACAGCCGTGGCCAAGCTTAGGTTTTGACGTTATTTGTGTCACAGCTTTTCTAAATCGCAACCTTTGTCCACAGATTATAGAAAGGCTAAATCCAGGGGGGGTTTTAGTCTACCAAACATTTAATCAAGTGACTGAAATTGCAGGCAAAAGCCTTCATAAACCCAAGCGCACTGAGTTTTTGTTAGCAAAGGGAGAATTGTTAGAGCTGTTTAATGAATTAGATCCTTTGGTTTATCACGACCAACAAGAGCTCGCTCAATCAACACATGCTTTGTTCGGCAAAGCTTTATTAATAGCTCAAAAGCCCAAGCGCATAGAAGCGAGACTTAAAGCGTCTGTTTAAAGCGTCGATACTCCCATTGATATTGATCTGGGGCCGAGCGCACCAACTTTTCAATTGAAGCATTGATCGCTTGTACTTTGCTAGCCAACAATGCATCGCTATCATCATTAGCACTCACGCCAATGCACTGTTGTGTAATGTCTTCTAATTCAATCACAAAACCTTCACTGTCTTGAAGACGCCTTGCAAAACCTAATACTATCCTCGTATCTTTAGTATCTGCCAACGCAGCAGCCAATGTCATAGTGTAAGCAGGTTGCCCAAACCATTGGCTAATAATGCCAGCTGAAGCAGGCGGCTCTTGGTCTGGGAGTATGAGACTCACCTCCCCTTTAAGTAAGGATCTCTTTAATTGCATCACTCCTTTAGCCGATGCTGGCGCAAGTTTCATCCCAGCCTGACTTCTTGCTTTATGTATCAAGGCATCAAGAGCAGGCAACTTGGCTGGCTTATAAAGCGCGGTCACCTTTGCGTTGTGGGCAGCCCAGTTCGCAAATAGCTCCCAATTACCCAAGTGAGGAGTCAACAGAATCACCCCGCCTTTTTTTTGAGCCTCAGTGAAACAATGCTCTCCCTTTATCTGCCTAATACTGTCTAAGCCTTTTTGGCTAGATTGGGTCCAGTTGATACCCATTTCAAGTGCCGAATGGGTCGTGTGCAATAGGCTTTGGCGCACAAACTGCCGCTTCTGCTTGCTTGTAAGATTGGGCCAACAACGCTGAATGTTAAGCCTAGTTTGCGTAAAGCTTTGATTAGGCACAAGCAACATAAAACCTACTACAACTATTGAAATACCATGCAATAGCCACAGAGGTAACTTACCTAATATCTGCAAAAGGCCTATAGCAAGGCTAGATTTTAAGTTTTCAGACATAACATGTTCATCTTATCGTTGCTGGGCTGTAGGTTTGCCTTCATTAACTAATGATACCTTGTAAATGGCTTATAAACGAGACACTGGAGTGCTTTTAGACACATGCCAGCTGCCTGTTGCTAGTGTATAATATGTGGCTTAAATTATGCTATTGGCCTAAGGCTGAAGCTGTTCTTTCTTTTACTTAACGCGTGGATTTTTTCGTGGACAAAACAACCGATACCAGCACCTTTCAAGGCCTTATTTTTGCTTTGCAACAATACTGGTCTGCTCAAGGCTGTAACATTATGCAACCACTGGATATGGAAGTCGGCGCGGGCACCTTTCATCCAGCTACTTTTCTTAAAGCCATTGGCCCTGAAAGCTGGCGTGCCGCATATGTGCAACCAAGTCGGCGCCCTACAGATGGGCGCTATGGCGAAAACCCAAACCGCTTACAGCACTATTTCCAATTTCAGGTGGTGATCAAACCATCGCCGACTAACTTTCAAGAATTATACTTGGAGTGTTTGGACTATCTTGGCATTGACACTCTGGTGCATGATGTTCGTTTTGTCGAAGACAACTGGGAGTCACCTACTCTTGGCGCATGGGGTTTGGGTTGGGAAATCTGGCTTAATGGCATGGAAGTCTCTCAATACACCTATTTTCAACAGGCCGGCGGCATTGAATGTTACCCCGTTATGGGTGAGATCACTATTGGCCTAGAGCGCATCGCGATGTATCTACAAAATGTAGACAGCGTGTATGACCTAGTCTGGAGCCGAGCTGCTGATGGCACAACGGTAAGTTATGGCGACATTTTTCATCAACAAGAAGTAGAAATGTCTACTTATAATTTTGAACACGCTGAGGTTGACACCCTCTTTACTAACTTTAACCACTACGAAGCCGAATGTATCCGTATGGTAGAAGCTAAGCTACCTTTGCCGGCTTATGAATTTGTTTTGAAAGCATCCCATATTTTCAATTTGCTTGATGCCCGCCATGCTATTTCGGTCACAGAGAGACAAAGGTACATTTTAAGAGTGCGAACTTTAGCGCGCCAAGTCGCGCTAGAATATTATGCGGCTCGCAAAGCATTAGGCTTCCCGCTTGCAAGCCAAGCGCTCAAGGATGAATTGTTACAAGCGCAGGAGGAAGGCTCATGAGCAATGCCAATTTTTTGTTTGAATTAGGTACCCAAGAGTTACCTCCAAAATCTTTATTGACCTTGTCTGTGGCATTGGAAGATGGCATTACTTCGCAGCTTAAAGACCTAGGCCTAGGCCACGGTAAAGTAACAAGCTACGCCACACCAAGGCGTTTAACCGTGATCATTGAGAACTTGGATGTGCAGCAAGCTGATCGTCATGAAACCCGCCGAGGGCCTTCCCTTAAGGCCCCAGAGAAAGCCGCGCAAGGCTTTGCCCGATCGTGTGGCGTAAGCTTGGAAGACCTAGCCATCCTTGATACGGATAAGGGCCAATATTATGAGTTTGATCGTCAAGTTAAAGGCGCAAGCACTCTTGACCTTCTAGCCCAGGTCATTGATAACGCGCTGGCTAGCTTGCCTATTGCCAAACGTATGCGTTGGGGAGCCTCTCGTAATGAATTTGTCCGTCCTGTGCAATGGTTTATCTTGTCTTTAGGTAATGAACTTGTAAAGACTCGGTTGTTTGATTTGGAAAATGGTCACTCCACTTGGGGGCATCGCTTCCATAGCCAAGGCGAAATAGTCATAGACTCTGCCTTAAGCTATGCTCAACAACTGCGCACAGAAGGCCATGTTATTGTCGATTTTGATGAACGTAAGTCTATGATCCGGGAACAGATTCTAGAACAAGCGGCCCTGTTTAAGGCCGTTGCGGTGATCGATGAGCAATTGCTGGATGAAGTCACTGGACTGGTAGAGTGGCCTGTATGCCTCACAGGTAATTTTGACAAGCGCTTTCTAGATCTCCCAGCGCAAGCTCTAATTTCCTCGATGAAAGAGCACCAAAAGTATTTCCATTTTGTTGATGAGGCCGGCTGTATCTTGCCGCTCTTTCTCACGGTCAGTAACATTATGAGTCAAGATCCGTCACGGGTCATTGAGGGTAATGAACGGGTTATTCGACCACGACTTGCAGATGCTGCTTTCTTCTTTGAAACGGACAAGAAATCGACGCTAGAAAGTCGTAATGAAAACTTAGGAAAAGTTGTATTTCAGGCGAAACTAGGCACGTTATTGGCCAAAACTGAGCGGATTTCCAAGTTAGCTGGCCATATTGCCGGGTTAATTGGAGCAGACAGTTCCATAGCTTTTCGGGCAGGAAGTTTGTGTAAAGCTGATCTTAATACGGAGATGGTGCTTGAGTTTGGTGATCTGCAGGGCCTTATGGGACATGTGTATGCACTCAATGATGGCGAAGACGCCATAGTTGCTGCTGCCTTAGAGCAACATTATTGGCCCAAATTCTCTGGCGATCGATTGCCAGAGTCAGCTATCGCCAGCTCGGTTGCAATCGCTGATAGATTGGACACGCTAGTTGGCTTGTTTGGTATCGGCCAGCCTCCCACCGGAAGCAAGGACCCATACGCACTTCGCCGGGCTACTGTAGGCTTGTTACGCATTATTATTGAACAAGACTTAGAGCTTGATTTAGCTGATCTGTTTTCTTCAGCCTACGCTTTACATGCCCAACTGCCTATTCCAATAGAAACTGTTCAACCTCAATTATTAAGCTTTGTGTTCGATCGCTTACGTTCATACTACGAAGACCAAACTGTCGCTGTAGATATTTACTTGGCAGTTATGCAAAATAAATCGAACTCATTATTGGATTTTGATCTTCGTGTTAAAGCGGTGAGTGAGTTTTTAAAGCTTGATACTGCGCCAGCACTTACCGCAAGTAACAAGCGGGTTAGCAACATCCTCAATAAGAATGGATCGGGCACTGTGGCATTCGATACTACACTACTTGTCGAAGCCGGCGAGATGGTTCTATCTGATGCACTAAAACAGGTTAAGCAAGCGAACTTGAAGGCTATTGGGCAAGGTAACTATCATGATGCCTTGCAAGCTTTGGCGCAGTTGTCTGGCCCACTTGATCAGTTCTTCTCGGATATTATGGTGATGAGCGATGATAGTGTGCTCAAAAATAACCGCTTGGCATTGTTAGCTGAGCTTCAGGTCGAACTTGGTCGTGTGGCTGACATTAGCTTGTTAGCGCATTAGTTTCTAAGCCCTCACTTTGATGTTTCACGTGGAACATCAAAGTGTTGATCACGCCTTTAAGGTGGTTCATCAATTTTAAGACAATAAAAAAGCCTCTACATTGAGGCTTTTTTATTGTCTTAAAATTAACTCATTAACTAAAAGTCCAAGTTTGCTACTTTTAGTGCGTTCTCTTCGATAAATAGTCTACGCGGTTCAACCTCATCACCCATCAATGTGGTAAACATTTGATCCGCCGCAATAGCATCATCGATAGTGACACAAAGCATACGACGATGCTCTGGGTCCATAGTGGTCTCCCAAAGCTGATCAGGATTCATCTCCCCTAGCCCTTTGTAACGTTGTATCGCAAGCCCGCGACGAGCTTCTTTTAATAACCACTCCAAACCTAAAGCAAAGCTTTGGGTGGGAAAAGTTTTCTCACCCCGTTTCATGTATCCATCTGCTTCAAGCAAACCTGACAAGGCTTCATTAAGAGCCACAATAGAACGGAATTCTGCAGAGCTAAAGAAGTCGAAGCTAATCAAATAATCTTCATCGATACCATGGGTGGTAATCGTTACAATCGGCAAGAATCCATCACGCTCAGGATTGGCACGCACCTTACCATCGTATAATGCACCTCCAACTTCTTGAGCCTCCAAACATTCCAGCATAGCATCTAACCAAGCAGCCACGGCATCTTGGTCATGAAGCTGCTCTAAGGTCAAAATGGGCGCGTAAATGATTTGCTGCAAGATTACAGCAGGAATGATTCGTTCAACTCGTTTTATTGTGCTCATCACCTGTCGGTACTGGACAGCCAAAGCCTCCAGGCCTGTGCCTGAAATAGCAGGGGCAGAAGCGCTTGAATGTAAAGACGCACCGTCCATTGCACCCTGCAACAAAAACCCATCTAAAGCGGGATCATCTTTCAAATACTGCTCTTGTTTGCCTTTCTTAACCTTATAAAGCGGCGGCTGGGCGATAAATAGATGCCCATTTTCGATCACCTTTGACAGATGACGGAAGAAAAAGGTTAGCAACAAAGTACGGATGTGGGCCCCGTCGACGTCCGCGTCGGTCATAATAATGACACTGTGATAACGAAGCTTTTCAATATTAAATTCATCACGGCCTATTCCACAGCCTAAAGCTGTGATTAAAGTGCCTACCTCTACAGAAGAAAGCATCTTATCAAAGCGAGCCTTCTCCACGTTAAGAATCTTACCTTTCAATGGCAAAATAGCTTGGGTCCGACGATTGCGGCCTTGCTTTGCCGAACCTCCGGCAGAATCTCCCTCCACTAGATAGATTTCTGAAAGGCCTGGATCTTTCTCTTGGCAGTCTGCAAGCTTGCCTGGCAAACCAGCAATATCCAGCACCCCTTTTCTGCGCGTCATATCACGGGCTCTTCTAGCCGCTTCGCGGGCTCTGGCAGCATCAATCATCTTACCCACAATCATTCGTGCTTCTTGTGGGTTTTCCTGTAAAAATTCTGACAAGCAACGTCCAAGCTCCTGCTCCACGGCAGACTTAACTTCTGATGACACAAGTTTATCTTTAGTTTGAGAAGAAAACTTAGGATCTGGCACTTTTACTGAAATGATTGCGGTTAGTCCTTCACGAGCATCATCTCCAGAAGTAGCCACCTTGGATTTTTTCTGCGCTGACTCAGCTTCGATGTAGGTGTTGAGAGTACGAGTTAGGGCAGAGCGAAAACCACTAAGATGGGTGCCACCATCTCTTTGAGGGATGTTATTGGTGAAGCAATGAATACTCTCTTGAAAAGAATCATTCCATTGCAAAGCCACTTCAACACCCACACCATCTGCATGCATGGTGTTAAAATGCATGCATTTGTTGATCGGTGTTTTGTTAGTATTCAAATATTCAACAAACGCCGCTACACCACCCTCATAACAAAACAGCTCTTCTCTTCCTGAGCGTTCGTCCTTAAGACGTATGGCAACACCTGAGTTAAGAAACGACAACTCGCGTAAACGCTTTGCTAATAAGTCGAAGTGGAACATAATATTGGTGAAAGTTTCTGAGGACGCCGTGAAGGTACACGTGGTGCCTGTGTCTTGTGTAGTACCTACAACAGCCAAAGGGGCCTGAGGCACACCATGATGATAGATTTGTTCATGTACTTGGCCGTTACGACGGATGGTCAATTTTAATTCTGTAGATAGCGCGTTTACCACACTCACCCCAACGCCGTGTAAACCACCAGACACCTTATAACTATTATCATCAAACTTACCGCCAGCGTGCAGTACAGTCATGATCACTTCAGCCGCAGAAATGCCTTCTTCTTCATGAATATCAACAGGAATTCCACGACCGTCGTCCACCACGGTAACCGTGTCATCAGACTGTATGGTGACGCTGATTTCACTACAATGACCCGCTAGAGCTTCATCGATACAATTATCGACTATTTCGAACACCATATGGTGCAAACCTGTGCCGTCATCCGTATCGCCTATATACATGCCTGGGCGCTTACGCACTGCGTCTAATCCTTTTAGGACTTTAATACTGGACGAATCGTACACTGTTTCTTCGCTCATTAAATTACTCCGAAGTCAATTTCTTAAATAATGAAAAACCACACCTACATCAACTGTTTTAGGCTTGGCTTACTTGTCCGTGTTTCACGTGAAACATATTAATTTTTGCTTCTTCTGGCCAACATGATGTTAGCTCATCAGGCCCTACACTTGTAACAAATACTTGCGTGCCCAAGGACACTAACTGCTTACATATCTCTGCCCGGTGGGCCCAGTCTAACTCAGCAGCCAAATCGTCTACCAAAAACACACACTTGCGCCCTTTCGTTTCACTTAGCAACTTGCCCTGCGCAAGCTTAAGGGCAATAACGACCAGCTTCTGCTGCCCCCGCGACAGCCGCTCTACTGCATTAACCCCTTGCAGCGTAAACTTAAGGTCTGCACGCTGAGGGCCCCGCTGGGTATAACCTAACTGCAAGTCTCTGGCCAAACTTTCTTCCAAAATGTCAGCATACTTACGATTGGCGGACCACCCTGAATAGTAGCCCAACTTTAAATCCGGCAGGTCAACTAGCCCAGCCAACAGCTCAAAAAATACTGGCTCAAGAAGCCTTAAATAGGCTTCTCTGAGGTCATTTAGCTGCTGGGCAACGTCGACCAAGGCTGGATCAAAACTAGCCCTTACATCAGCGCTCATTGTACCACATTTCAGTGCGCTGTTACGCTGTTTTAACAGTCTTTGAGCCTGCTTCCATAAGCTAAAAAAGCCCGCATTATGATGGTATACACCCCAGTCAAGATACTGCCTGCGCACGCTTGGGCCCGCCTCAATCAAGCGAGCACTATTGGGATCAATCAATTGGATAGGCAGCAAACTAGCGAGTTCGGCAACAGAGGATAGATTTTCACCATTGAGACGCGCACTGTGATTGCCATCTAGGCGACGATTCATGCCCAATGCATCCATTACGCCTTGTGGATTTTTTATCTTAGCAAAGAGCAGGCAATCAGCCTGGCCTTGAGAGATGATTGAGGTAAGTTTTAAGCTGCGAAATGAGCGGCCTAACCCAAGCATATATATGGACTCTAATATACTGGTTTTGCCACTGGCGTTGTGTCCATAAATAAGATTAACACCGTCGTCAAAATCAAGCTCGACACTGCTTAGGTTGCGTAGCCGCTGAATACTTAATTGGTGGATTGACATACGCTATCACGCTTGTGGGTAACATTAGGCACAAGATGTGCATAACTTGCAATCATCAAAGCGTATGATGATTGCACAAAGAGGCCTGCTTGCACCCTAAATTACAGACGCATAGGCATAATGACATACTGTGCGGCGCCATTGCCACCGTCGGCCAAAAGCGCGCTAGAGTTTGAGTCACTTAAGATTATTTTAACCTGATCACTGTGTAACACATTAAGTACATCAAGCACATAACCTACATTAAAACCTATTTCAATTTGAGCACCTTGGTAATCTACCATAAGGCTCTCTTCAGCCTCTTCTTGCTCTGGGTTGTTCGCCACAACCTGCAAGTTTGTATCACTTACGGTCATGCGCACCCCACGGTACTTTTCATTGGATAGAATCGCTGCACGACTTAAAACGCTACGCATTGCCAATCTATCAACAAGCACGATCTTGTCGCCATTACGAGGCAATACGCGCTCATAATCTGGAAACTTTCCATCCACAAGCTTTGAAGTGAAGATGAATTCGTTAGTAAACGCACGGATATGGCTGGCGCCAATCACCAAGCGCACAGTAGCGTCTTCATCACTCATAAGCCTAGCCAACTCTAATACGCCCTTACGAGGCACAATCAATTGCTGACCCGCTTGATCTGGCAATCCAACTGGCATAAAGCTGGTAGCTAAACGATGTCCATCCGTTGCGACCGTGCGTAACTGGGAATCTTTAATTTCGAACAACATGCCATTTAGGTAATAACGCACATCTTGCTGCGCCATCGCAAAACCCGTTTGGTCAACCAGCTGCTTAAGGGCCATTTGAGGCACTTCAAATTCAAACGATTCTGGACTGTCTTCAACATTTGGAAAATCTGCAGCCGGAAGTGTGGATAACTTAAATTTGCTGCGAGCAGAGCGCACTAAGACATGCTCTTCATTTTGCACAACTTCGATCATCGCGTGATCTGGAAGAGACTTACAAATGTCCATTAATTTACGCGCTGGAATGGTCACACCGCCATCTTCACCAGCCTGATCCAAGCTCACCCGCCCAACTAACTCAACCTCTAAGTCAGTGCCAGTCAGTGTGAGCTGATCACCCTCCACAACAACCAAAATATTGGCCAGTACGGGTAAAGTTTGGCGCCGTTCAACAACACCTGCTACTAATACTAGCGGTTTTAAAAAGGCTTCTCGGCTGATGGTAAATTTCATACTACAATCCTGTTAACGGTTTTGGCTCTTCAACTAGCGATTTAGACAGTTAATGAGCGATATAACTTATCATAATCATCGTGAATGTCACGATCTGCTTCTCGTAATTCTTTTATTTTTCGGCACGCATGCAAAACAGTCGTGTGATCTCTGCCACCAAATGCATCCCCAATTTCTGGCAAGCTGTGATTGGTTAGCTCTTTAGCTAGCGCCATGGCCAACTGACGAGGTCTAGCGACCGAGCGTGATCTGCGCTTTGATAAGATATCAGCAATTTTAATCTTATAATAGCTTGCCACAGTTTTCTGGATATTATCAATACTGACTTTTCGATCTTGCAGCGCCAACAAGTCCCGCAAAGACTCTTGTATAAAAGGGGTAGATATTTCTTCACCAGTAAAATGGGAGTTAGCCACTACGCGCTTAAGGGCGCCTTCAAGTTCACGTACGTTGGAGCGAATTTTTTTAGCAAGAAAAAAAGCAGCATCTTCTGGTAAAGCAATATTTCCCTCAGCAGCTTTTTTCATCAAAATAGCGACCCGGGTTTCAAGCTCTGGAGGCTCAACTGCCACCGTTAGGCCCCAACCAAATCGAGACTTAAGACGATCTTCCAAACCAACGATCTCTTTAGGGTAACGATCGCAGGTCAAAATCATTTGCTGACCACTTTCTAACAAAGCATTAAAGGTGTGAAAAAATTCTTCTTGTGAGCGCTCTTTGCCGGCAAAGAATTGGATGTCATCTATTAACAGTGCATCAACCGATCGATAAAAGCGCTTAAATTCGTTTATCGCATTAAGCTGTAACGCTTTAACCATGTCTGCCACAAACCGTTCGGAATGAAGATAAACCACCTTGGCATTTGGATTTTTCTCAATTAGAGCCGCACCCACCGCATGCATTAAGTGGGTTTTACCTAAACCAACTCCCCCATATAAAAATAGTGGGTTATAAGAGCTACCAGGATTTTCTGCCACTTGCTTCGCTGCGGCCAGGGCCAGTTGATTCGATTTACCTTGAACAAAGCTTGAAAACGTAAAGGCTCGATTCAGATAACTTTGATGCCGCACGGAGCCCTCAACCTGAACCACACGCTCTGGAGCGGCCTCTGGATTAAACTGTGGCTGCATTATGGCGCTAGGCTGTCTTGTAGCCAAAGCAGACGCAGTGGGCGCATTTGGCACAAAGCTTGATTTGGTGATAACAGGGGCTCTATCAACCTTGTAATTGGTAGCGCTGACAGATGACCCCACCACCAATTCAACTCCCTGGGTGTCGTCAGTGGCATAATCTGCCACTAGCTCGCGTATCCTAGAAAAATACTTATCTTTAACCCAATCTTGCACAAACCGGTTAGGGGCCAACAATTGAATCTTTCGATCCTCTTCATTAACCTTTAAAGGGCGGATCCAAGTGTTAAATTGATGGCTAGGAAGTTCATCCTGAAGACACGCCAAACATTTTTGCCAAATCGCTTGAGACATTTTTACCTAGCGCCAAATTAAACGAACATTGATAAAGCCAAACATTGGCTTTAAGTGGTGTAACTATACTAAGCATTTTATCACCAAGTAGCTAAAGTTATCCACAGGCAGGACCCGATAAGGTGACATAAGACATCAGTTTCAACCTAATTATTAATAATCAGTCTTTTTTCGTAATTTAGTGGCTTATCGCGTGATTCTGGCTTGCTATTAGATTTGCCCTCCCATATAATTTCGCCCCTAGATTTTCAAAGCCAAACTTTTGGCCATTAACTAATTTTGCGAGACCGATCATGAAAAGAACGTTTCAACCTAGCGTCCTAAAGCGCAAGCGCACTCACGGTTTCCGTGCACGCATGGCAACTCCAGGCGGCCGTGCCGTAATCAATGCTCGTCGTGCTAAAGGCCGTAAGGTCCTAAGCGCGTAAGCATCTGTTGCACGCATAGCGTATGACACAATTCGACTTTTCCCGGCAACGACGCCTGTTGAGTGCTGGGGATTATCGAAGGGTCTTTGATCAAGCTGAATTCAAAGTTTCCGATCAGCACCTACTGATATTGG
Organism: Oceanospirillaceae bacterium; assembly: GCA_024686035.1. Taxonomy (GTDB): domain Bacteria; phylum Pseudomonadota; class Gammaproteobacteria; order Pseudomonadales; family Balneatricaceae; genus Njordibacter. Next base: position 8,966 of record JAIBDW010000005.1, on the reverse strand, counting down.
CCCGCCCAAGTTTACACGACCAATCCCGTCTGGGATTAGTTATTGCAAAAAAAGGCATAAAACTAGCTGTTCATCGTAACCGCGTTAAACGCTTAGTGCGTGATAGTTTTAGAAGATTGTGCACACAAAATAATGAATTTTCCCATCCTTTAGATATTGTTATTCTGTCAAGAAAGGGTTTGGGAGAGCTTGATAATGACACTGTGCACCGCTTGATCAGCAAACAATGGACAAGATTACGTAAAAAAACGGCCCAAAGTGGTTAAATTTAGCACACTTACCCTGCCTGCCCATTGCCAACAGATGCACAGGCTCTATAATCTAACCCCCTTACAATACAACTAACGACGATTTGCTTCTATGGATTTTCAACGCATTATTTTAATTGCGGGTGTCGCCATCATTTCTTACTTGATGGTACTACAGTGGAACCAAGATTACGGTACCCAGGCTGTTGCCCCACAGCAAGTCACTAGTGTTTCCGCCTATGATGTGGATACCTTAGTTACTGACTTTGCTGTAGCACAACCCAGCAACAACTCTGACATTGTCGTCACTCAAGCTGACAATGCTGATACTGGATCACTGCTTGAAGTCTCAACGGATACGCTTAAGGTGGTGATTGACACTCAAGGTGGCGACATCATTCAAGCTTCATTGATTGGCTACCTAGCAGAAATGGACCATTCAGATGTGCCATTTACATTGTTAGAGCAAAATCAACAGCGCACTTATGTAGCCCAAAGTGGCCTGATCGGCCTTAACGGCACTGATCTTAAATCACGCCCAATATTTAATTCGGCACAATCAACCTATCAAATGCAAGATGGTCAGCAAAGTTTAGAAGTGACTCTCAGCTTGACCGATGATACGGGTGCCTTAATCAATAAAATCTACACCTTTTCTCGCGGCAGTCATTTAATAAACCTGACTTACGCTGTGGATAACCGTGGTACCCAAGCTTGGTCTGCTAACTTGTTTGGCCAGCTTAAACGTGACCGTTCTGCTGATCCGACCGCTGCGGGTGGCATGGGCATGTCAGCCTATCTAGGGCCCGCTTTTTCTTTCCCGGACGAAAAATATTATCGTTATGATTTTGACGATATGGATGATGAAAACTTAAAGCGCACTGAAGTGGGTGGCTGGGTAGGCATGCTACAACACTACTTTGTAACGGCATGGGTTCCTAACCCCATGGTTAGAAATAGCTACAGCACGCGTGTTAATAATGACAACTATATTGCTGGCTTTGTTAGCCCCCCACTAGAACTAAGAGCGGGCGAGTCAGGCACTACATCAGCTGACTTTTATGCTGGGCCTAAGATTCAAGCAGACCTTGAAGCGATTTCTGAAAACCTTGACCTCGTTGTTGATTACGGCTGGTTGTGGTGGATTTCACAACCTTTATTCTGGTTGTTAAACACCATGTATGGTTTTGCAGGTAACTGGGGTGTAGCCATTATGCTAACCACTCTATGTGTTAAAGCATTCTTCTTCTATCCATCGGCTATTTCTTATCGCTCGATGGCAAAGATGCGAGCCTTAGCGCCTGAAATTGCCAAGCTTAAAGAAAAATTTGGCGATGATCGTGCCAAGATGTCTCAAGGAATGATGGAGCTATATAAGCGTGAAAAGGCCAACCCTTTAAGTGGTTGTTTCCCTATTATCATTCAAATGCCGGTGTTTATAGGTTTGTACTGGATGCTAATGGAGACGGTTGAGCTGCGCCATGCGCCATTCATGCTTTGGATTCATGACTTATCAGTACAAGACCCATACTTTGTGTTGCCATTGCTGATGGGGGCGACGATGTTTGTCCAACAGACGCTGAATCCAACACCTCCAGACCCAATGCAAGCTAAGATAATGAAGATGTTGCCTATTGTATTTACCGTCTTCTTCCTTTGGTTCCCTGCTGCTCTTGTGTTGTACTGGGTCACCAACAACATCTTGTCAATCACTCAGCAGTATGTGATTACCAAGCGTATTGAAAAAACCATGGCAGAGCGAAAAAGTTAACCTTACGCTCTAAACATGTTACAAAGGCCTCCTAGTGAGGCCTTTTTTGTATTACTTAAATGTTATTTTGTGCCATAGGAGTTTTAAACTACCGTGCAAGCAGACCTAGATACCATTTGTGCTCAAACCACTCCCCCTGGCCGAGGTGGCGTAGGCATAATCCGACTATCCGGCCCCAAGGCCTTAGTGTATGGACAAAAACTTAGCCACAACAAGGGGCTCCTTAGGCATGCCCACTATGGCCCATTTTTGGACACCCAGGGTGAGCAGGTCGATGCTGGAATAAGCCTTTACTTTAAAGGCCCAGACTCATTCACAGGTGAGGATGTGTTTGAGTTTCAAGGCCATGGCGGCCAAGTTGTGATGGATCTACTGCAACGAGAGCTCACTGAGTTAGGGGCTAGGATTGCTAGACCGGGTGAATTCTCTGAGCGCGCCTTTCTAAATGATAAAATGGACTTAGCTCAAGCAGAGTCTATTGCAGACTTAATTGATGCGAGCTCAGAACAAGCCGCAAGAAACGCATTGCGCTCTTTAAAGGGCGTATTTTCAAGCCGCGTAAATGCGTTGGTTGAAAGCCTGATATATTTGCGGTTATATGTAGAAGCCGCTATCGACTTTCCAGAAGAAGAGATCGATTTTTTAGCCGACGGAAAGGTTAGCGGCCTATTAGATGATGCACGATCAGACCTAAACCTTCTGCTGCAACAAGCGCATCAAGGCAGCCTATTGCAAGAAGGCATGCAAGTGGTCATTGCTGGCGCACCTAATGCTGGCAAATCTAGCTTGCTAAACGCACTAGCAGGACAAGATCGTGCGATTGTCACTGATATTGCAGGTACAACACGCGATGTATTAAAAGAGTCGATCAACATAGACGGTCTTCCATTGCATATTGTAGATACCGCTGGTTTGCGAGAAAGTCCAGATACTGTTGAGAAAATAGGTATTGAACGTGCCGTTGACGCCATCGTTCAGGCCGATCAAGTTTTATTACTTCAAGATGCCAAAGACAGCACACCGGCCCTAAACTACTGGCAACAATTAATGGGCTCACAACCCATGCCAAGTCACCTCACTTTAGTGCGTAACAAAATCGATCTCTCAAGCGCTCAACCCCAGTTAACAAAAATAGATGGCATAGATTGCATTTATATCAGCGCAAAGCATGGCCAAGGGTTAGATTTACTTCGAAACCAACTCAAACATGCTGTTGGCTATCAGTCCACCCTAGAAGGTGGGTTTAGCGCCCGTAGGCGCCACTTAGATGCACTCAAGCGCTGTGAGTCGCTACTGCAAGATGGCGCAGCACAACTTGCTTACACCCAAGCTGGTGAATTGTTGGCCGAGGATTTACGTTTGGCTCAAGAGTGTTTGAATGAAATTACAGGCGCCTTTACCAGCGATGATTTATTAGGCCGAATATTCGGGTCATTTTGCATCGGGAAATAACCAATTATGTCCAACGACCACCACATTTTATGTATTGAAGACGAAGTTGATATCCAAGAGATTATCGCTTACAACCTTCAAAAAGCTGGCTATTTGGTTTCTCAAGCAGAAGATGGTCTTAAAGGTTTAGCTTTGGCAAAAAAACTGCTTCCAGATTTAATTTTGCTTGATGTAATGATACCCAATCTAAATGGCATGCAGGTGTGTGAACGGCTTAAGGCAGACTCAAAAACTCAATCCATCCCCATTATTATCTTATCCGCTAAAAGTGAAGAAAGTGACATCATTGGTGGCCTAAGCTTAGGCGCCGATGACTACATGACTAAACCATTTAGCCAAGCGGAATTATTGGCCAGAATAAAAGTGGCTTTACGCAGAAAAACAACCTCAAACATACTCTCAGTTGGGGGTTTATCACTAGATCTTAACGCACATCACTGTATGCTCCATGGTGAAAAAATAAAGCTTACCAGCACCGAATTTAAGCTATTACACACACTCATGGCAAAACCTGGCCGAGCTTTTTCTCGAGAGCAACTTATTCTATCTGCCCTTGGCGATCAGTCTGAAGTAGTAGACCGTAATGTTGATGTGCATATCCGTGGTGTGCGCAAACAACTTGGCAAAGCAGCTTGTGCAATAGAGACGGTGCGTGGGGTGGGCTATCGTTGTAACCCAGACTACGCTGAAACGTTAACCAGTGAAGTAGAATAACATGCGCCATTCACCTATCTTCATAAGACTTTACGCTGGTTTTGCAATCGTTATATTGTTTAGTATTTTGATTGTTGGCTTAATGGTTCAGCGTCAAATAGAACAAGCCAGCTTAAGAGACATCCGTAACAACCTGTCAAGCCAAGGCTTTATACTTCAACAATCCTTCGCCAACATTGGCCGCCAAAGCCCGCAGCAAATACAACATACTGTTGAAAAAATTGGTCATCGCATTGATACCAGGATCACATTGCTAACAACAGATGGCATGGTGATCGCAGATTCAGAATTCAATCCTAAAGACATGGATAACCATCGGTCTCGGCCAGAAATTATTGCCGCAACTAAAATGGCGGTGGGGTATTCTAAGCGCTATAGTAAAACCTTAAAAAAAACCATGTTGTATGCGGCGATACCAGCGATTTCCAATGATTCAAATGTTGGTTTTATACGCACTGCACTGTCTACCCAGCGCATAGATGAAGAAATTAACTACCTGCGCCGGGTCATCATTACAGCAGCAAGTCTTACTGGAATTATTGCTTTATTTATAGGCTATTGGTTGGCCATGAGCTTTGCTCGGCCGTTAAGGCAGATGACAGTGATTGCTAATAACTATGCTCACGGGCGTTATCAGCTGCGTATTCCGAGTCACAGATCAGATGAGATAGGGGATTTAGCGCGCTCTCTTAATCAAATGGCAGATATATCTGCGCAACGTTTTGATATCATAAAAACGGAACGAGACCAGCTTTCCACCATACTTAAAAGCATGAATGAAGGTGTAATCACGGTCACAAGTGAAGGCCTAATCACCCATGTTAACGCTGCTGCGTGTCGTATGTTACGTACCAGTGGTGAGCGCTGCTTAGGTCAAGCTTTAAAAGATGTTGATGCTTCTAAAAACCTGCATGAAACCTTTATCCTATGTCAACAAGAACAAACAAGTGTACAGCGCACCATTCAACTTGATGGTTATACCTTTGCACGCCACTACCGCTTACATGCTACTTTATTAAAAGAGTCCAACCAGGCAGACGCGATTTTGGTATTACAAGACATTACAGATGTTAAACGCATTGATAATATGCGTGCCGATTTTGTCGCCAACGCATCCCATGAGTTAAAGACACCCATCACAGCCATTCGTGGTTTTGCAGAAACTTTAATAGAAGATGAAACCATCGATCAAACCATGAGACAGCGTTTCATTCGCAAAATTCACGGCCAATCCATCCGCTTATCAGACCTTGTGTCAGACTTGTTAGCTCTTTCAAGATTGGAGAACAATGATCAGGCATTTAACACTCAGGTGGATTTCCAACAGGTAGTACAAAGAGTATGTGCCAATTTACAAGCCGTGGCGCAGTCTCAACAGGTAGATTTACAATTTAAATCAAACAATGGTTCGATGGTACTGCTAGGTGACGATAAAGCCTTAGGGCAAATGGCCACCAACCTTATTGATAACGCCATCAAATACACTGCACAAGAAGGTACCGTTAAGGTGGCCATTGATATGCACCACGGTGAGGCTGTTCTTAGTGTCATAGATGACGGCTTAGGGATTGATAAAGCAGATCAAGAGCGCATATTTGAGCGCTTTTATAGAGTTGATAAAGCGCGTTCAAAATCACTGGGTGGCACCGGTCTTGGCCTTGCTATAGTGAAACACATCGTCCAAAGCCATAAGGGCCGCTTACAACTACACAGTAAAATAAACCAAGGCTCTTCTTTTATCATCACTTTGCCACTTTACCAACACCCTAAGTAATTTTAAATTAACCCGTAATCTTTATATAACCTTAACAATATATAACTATAATGCCACGCAACAATAATCATATTTATTATTTGTAGAGGCAGTTTACATGGCAAATCCCATACTTAGTCTGTTTGGCCATTCCCCCATAAAACCATTACAAAACCACATGCAAACCGTTTTGCAGTGTGTGGAGTTACTTGTTCCTTTCTTCCAGGCTGTGGCTAAAGAAGACTGGGAAAAGGTTGAATCTACTTACAACTTGATTGCTGATTTTGAAGGCAAAGCCGACGATCAAAAGCAAGATATACGTTTGCATCTACCAAAAAGTTTGTTTATGCCGATTAACCGTTCAGACCTTATCCAGCTATTGAGTAAGCAAGATAAGATTTGTAACACAGCAAAAGACATCGCTGGCATTATGCTAGGGCGTAAACAAGTGGTTCCAAAGAAAATAGCCACAGACATGACTGCCTATGTAAAGTCTGCTGTTGCCGTTGCCGTTGAAGCTAAGGTGGTTATAGATGAGTTGGATGAGCTAATTGGTTCTGGCTTTGGTGGACGAGAAATAGATCGCATCAACCGCTGCATTACAAAACTTGAAAAAGCAGAAGATAAAAACGACAAGCGTCAAATTTCCCTTCGCGCTAAGTTGCATGAAATCGAAACAGATTTACCTCCTGTTGATGCCATGTTTATGTATAAAACCATCGAAGCCATTGGCAATCTGGCCGACCGAGCACAAAGTGCTGGCGAGCAGATTCAAGTTATCGTTGCTCGATAGTGACCAACAAAACACACACAAACTAATATCACACAAAACATAGGTTCAAAAATACTATGGACGTTTTAAACGAATACGGTCAGATTTTACTTATTTTAGCCATTATCTTTGGTGTATTTATGGCTTGGGGTGTAGGTGCCAATGATGTGGCTAACGCCATGGGCACCTCTGTAGGCTCAGGCGCTATCACATTAAAGCAAGCAATCATCATTGCAATGATTTTTGAATTTGCAGGTGCTTATTTAGCAGGTGGTGAGGTAACTGCCACCATTCGTAAGGGCATCATAGATCCTCTTACCTTACAAGGCACACCTGAGTATTTAGTGTATGGCATGTTATCTGCATTACTGGCTGCTGGCACCTGGTTATTATTTGCCTCTATTTTGGGCTGGCCGGTATCAACAACCCACTCCATTGTGGGTGCTATTGTAGGTTTTGCAGCGGTTGCTATTTCAGTTGATGCGGTTAATTGGGGCAAGGTAGGCACTATTGCAGCTAGCTGGGTCGTCTCGCCAGTGCTGGCTGGGGTTGTATCCTATATGTTGTTCAAAAGTGTTCAACGCCTAATACTTGATACAGAAAAACCTTTTGAAAATGCCAAACGTTATGTACCTGTATACATGTTTATGGTTGGCTTTATGATCACTATGGTCACTTTGATAAAGGGTTTAAAGCATGTATTTAAGGATATTGGCTTTAGCTTAAACTATTTTGAAATGTCCTTAATAGCCGCTATTGCTGGCATAATAGTGGCGCTTATTGGTGGCGTCATGCTCACCCGTGTAAAGCGTGTAGATGCGATTGAAGAGGAAGATCGTTTTGCTAACGTAGAAAAAGTATTTGCTGTATTGATGGTATTCACTGCTTGCGCCATGGCTTTTGCACACGGCTCTAATGATGTAGCTAATGCCGTGGGGCCAATGGCTGCAGCCATAGCAACCATTAAATCAGGTGCGGTAGCTGCTAAATCTACAATGCCTGCATGGATACTTTTAGTGGGTGGTGTCGGTATCGTTATTGGCCTTGTTACATACGGATATAAGGTAATGGCCACCATTGGTACAAAAATCACAGAATTAACGCCTAGTAGAGGCTTTGCAGCCACCCTTGGTGCCTCTGCAACGGTTGTGCTAGCTTCAGGTATTGGTTTACCTATTTCTACCACACACACGCTCGTTGGTGCTGTGTTGGGTGTGGGTCTAGCACGTGGTATAGCTGCTATTAACCTTCGTATCGTTGCTACTATCTTTACCTCATGGGTCATTACCCTTCCTGCTGGGGCAATCTTGTCAATCATGTTCTTTTACGTGTTTAAGGCGATTTTCTCTTAAGCCTTAATGGGTATTATTGATAGTAAAAAAAGCCCAAGGTGTGTTCGGCACCTTGGGCTTTTTTGTGCCTGTTGTTTTTACGTTGATTTTAATTACTAATATTAATAGATCCAGCAAATCCAGATTAGACCTATTTGATGGATAATCAGTCATTGAAACGTCAAGAAAACTTCATTTTACAAAAAAACTAAAATAAATTAAAAATAGTTATACACAAGGTAAACAGGACTTATCCTTTAGTCAATCAAAACCATCGCGCGAGTTTATTGTTAGATACACAAGTAACCTATGCTTTTTTATAAAGTTATCCACACTATCCACAAAGATATTAACAAAATTTTAAAATTTTTAAATAAACTAATGAGTAATTATATTTATTGGCCTAAACTCTGTGAGTAAGTTGCTATTCTAAGCTTAAGTAACCTGTGTATAAATATCCTTTGTGTATAAGTAGCTAAGTTACACACAGCTCATTATCACCATTTGTTACCTGAAATCACCTTAAATTAACAAGCTTATCATTGGAATAATATGTTGATTTTATTATGTTTTTTATACTTATACATAAAAAGTGGCCTGCTTAGTAATAACAGTAATAACAATATAAAATAAATATACCTTTAAATAACATATAACTAAACACAAACTTAATATAAGGCCAATTTATAGCGATTTATTAACCACCTTAAAAACGCTATACTAGTTTGCTAATACTCGCTTAGAGTAAGACTAAATTTACTAAGGAATTTATGTGAATTACCCCTCACGTTTTGATGTTATTGTAATCGGTGGTGGACATGCTGGTACTGAGGCAGCGTTGGCCAGTGCACGTTTGGGCGCGCAAACCTTGTTGCTTACGCATAACATGGACACTTTGGGTCAAATGTCATGTAATCCTGCTATT
>JAIBDW010000047.1 GCA_024686035.1 Oceanospirillaceae bacterium | reverse complement strand
CACTGCAGTTCGCACTCGCTATCTGGACGCACTTCAGCTTCACCCCCGTCCCCACGAATGGTTAGGCTACGTGGGTGTTTTAGTAGTATTGCCGTTTGCTGATGCAACGGGCCATAAGCGGGATGAAAAACCCCATCTATCGTATGTTTTGCTGCTAATGGGTTTAATAGCCTAGTGAAGGTGTTCACAGGCGAGCGCAAACCAAAGATAGAGCGCAAGCTAATAATATGTTCCAGTGCAGGGCTCATGTGCCTTAGGCTCATAAAGCTAAAATTATCACTATTAAGCTGCGACTCCACCTGTGCAAAAGTTTCAGCTATAGGAACACCTATTTGTCGTAAGACATCTTCACTATAAATGCGTCCAGCAGTATGGCCTTTGGCGCCATGCATAAATACTTTAACACCTTGGCAAGCTAAAGTGAGTGCAGAAAGTAAAAACCAAGGAAGATGACGTTTTTTGCCGGCATAGCTAGACCAATCAATATCTACTGCAATATCACCCACCTGAGCGGGACAGTATTGATGGAAGTGGCGAACGGCCTCTACAAACCCTGCAAGCTCAGCTGGCGTTTCTTCCTTGAGTCGCAACAACATTAAAAATGCACCCAGTTGTTCAGGCTCAACTTGCTGCTGTAAAATCATGCTCATGGCATCAAATGCTTCTTTTTGACTAAGGGAGCGGCTGCCCCGCTTGCCTTTGCCAAGGGCTCGTACATAGGGGGCGAATGCGTGTTCAACTGTCATGGATATTAGCCACAGCCATACTAAGCTGGTTAAGGTGTTGTATTTCTTGGCAAGCAGGTTTTTGCCCACTAGGCCAAGCCATGTTGTTTGGGTTCATCCAAATAGTGCGCATGCCTACCGCCTGAGCTCCAGCAATGTCATGGCCTGCGTGATCACCAACATGGATAAAGTTTGCTGCACTGTGGCCAGTGTGTTCTAGCGCCATAGTAAAAAATGCAGGGTTTGGTTTGCTTAAGCCAAGTTGTGCAGAATTGAAGTAAAAATCAAATAAATCATTGATGCCTACTTGTGTTAAATCGGCGTTGCCATTGGTGAGGGCGCCTATTTGATATTTTTCTTTTAAGGCCTTAAGTGCAACTCTAGTGTCGTCAAACAACACCACATCATTGCGAGACCTAAAATAAACAGCATAGGCTTGTTGTGCTAATGCCAAAGAATTGGTGTAACCACTACGAGACAAGCCTAGCTCAATAAGCGTAAGGCGAATCTTACTCAAATCATGCAGCATCTCAGGGTGAGCTTCCATCACTTCGTCTCTAAGTGCATTAATGCCAGCCTCATCATAGGTGTGGCCAAATTTGGGTGCATGTTGGTTCATCCACTCCAACATTTTCTGATTGGCATTTTCTATAACAGGCCCAATCGACCATAACGTGTCGTCTAAATCAAAAGTGATAACTTTAATCATGGCTAGGTTTCTCTTTGACTAGGGCTTTGGCTTGAACGCTTTGGGCACGAGGGTGAGCTTGATCATACACCTTGGCCAAGTGTTGATAATCTAAATGAGTATACACCTGGGTGGTGCTAATATTACTGTGACCAAGCAGCTCTTGCACGGCCCTTAGGTCACCACTGGACTGTAATAAGTGGCTAGCAAAAGAATGGCGCAACATATGTGGATGGATGTGCTGGCCATGGGCAGCTGACATAGACGCCATCCGCATTTGAATACCTCTTACACCCATACGCATACCCCTATGGTTAATAAACAAGGCATTAGCATCTAAGCACTTTAAATGTGAACGCTGCTGTAACCACGCATCAATAGCGCTAAGGGCATGGCGTCCAATAGGGAGTTGCCGTGTTTTATTGCCTTTACCGGTCACGATAAGGCTGGCGTCCACAAGGTCAATATCAAACACATTAAGGCTAGCAAGTTCAGCTAAACGTAAACCACACGAGTAGGTCAGCTCTACCATGGCGTGGTCGCGCATCGCCATTGGGTCATCTGCGGCAATGGGAGTGCTGAGCACTTGAGAAATTTGGTCTGGCTCTAGGCTTTTAGGTAATGTTCGGCCAGACTTAGGTGCTCGAATGCCTGCTACTGGGTTAACAGTGACTAAGCCTTGTTGTAACAAATAAGTGAAAAAGCTACGCCAGCTAGATAACATACGCTGAATGGTTTTAGCGGCCAAATCAGCTTTTTTGGCTGCCACCATGGCGCAGCGTATCGTATCGGCTTGGGCATCGCCCCAATTGGAATACCCAAGCGCTTCAAGCGTGTTGATTAGCCGGTCTATATCTTTGCTATACGCATTGATGGTGTGAGGTGAATAGCGCTTATTGTGGGCCAAATAGTGCAGGTACTTTTGTACTATTTGGTTAAGAGGCGCAGTGTGGCGTGTCATGTTATAACCGTATACGGCCCAAGCAGGCAGAAGTTACTGAGGCGACGTGATTTAAAAACAACGTGTCTAATTGGTCGTTGTAATGATCTTTGCTGTCACTGGCAATGATCAACACCCCTATGGCTTTATCAGCCAAGTATAAAGGCACAATAGCACTGGATTTGAGCTTTTTATAGCCAGGGAAAAGTGCGGCCATGGTGACGCTTTCAAACGCTTGACAATAGGCCCATTTTTTAGAACTAAGCGCTTGAATTTGGTTATAGTGTTCATTTTCATCGGCGCTATGTACACTGCTTAGGTTAATGTGGTCATCGGTGTTTTTAACAGGTGAAAACAACGCTAAATGCACCGCACTTGCGCTAAATTCTTGCGTAAAACTTTGCTTCAAGGCCTCCGTTAAACCATTAAGGTCTGCTGCTGCAGCAAGCTCTATCACCAAGCGTTTGGTTTTTTCAAACTGCACATCATTGCGCCTAGCAGTGGATAAGATGTCAGACATTCTGGCGGCGTTATGGGTGATTTTTTGGCGCATCATTAACGTTTGGCGCTCAATGAGTGAGGTGGCTTGGCCACATTCATGGGCCAATTCAATGTGAGCTAAAAGATCTGGATGTTGTGAGATAAAGGTCGGGTTTTCGCGTAAATAGCGGGCAACGCTTTGCTCATCTAGCTTTACACTATGAGTGGCTTGGGTATTAGAGTCTATGGTGCTCATAATTTAATTTGACCGTCATATACATGGGCTGTGGGTCCGTTCATCGTTAGCGTGTGACCTGGGCCTTGCCAATGAATCGCAAGGTCTCCACCTGTAAGGTGTGTGGTCACCTGGCTATCAAGGTGGCCTTGCTGTTGACCCACGACCACTGCAGCGCAAGCGCCAGTGCCGCAGGCCTGAGTTTCGCCTACCCCACGTTCAAACACACGCAGCTTAATGGTATTGCGATCCACTATTTGCATAAATCCAATGTTGGCTTTGTTGGGAAACCGTGGGTGTTGCTCTAGCTTAGCGCCCAGCTCAAGCACGGGCGCACTATCCACATCATCGACCACAAGCACTGCATGTGGGTTGCCCATAGAGACGACCCCAACAGTATAGTTTTGCCCTTGGTGCGCTAAAGTATAGCTTGTGGCTTGGTTGGGTGCATCAAATGGTATTTGTGCAGGAGCAAGAATAGGCTCGCCCATATCCACTTCTACCCAATTGTCTTTAAGCATTTTTAATACAATGCTGCCATTGCTGGTTTGCACGGCAATTTCACGTTTTCCGGTGAGACGCTGATCGTGCACAAATCGAGCAAAGCAGCGTGCGCCATTGCCACAGTGTTCCACTTCGTTGCCATCTGCATTAAAAATACGATAGCGAAAATCGACATCTGGAGACTGTGGCGTCTCTATCAGCAATAACTGGTCAAAACCTACGCCAGTGTTTCGGTCACCCAACTGGCTGATTTGTTCAGCCGTAAGGTTCGCGCGCTGGCTTATAAGGTCAACCACCATAAAGTCGTTACCCAAGCCATGCATTTTGGCAAAGCGTAATAGCATTTTTGCCTTTTCCTTTAGTTTTCTGGGAGTAGGCGTTCTCTTGCCCACTGTTGTGATAATTGTTCACGCTCACCAATAACATGCGCCTGATCGCCATCCACCATCACTTCGGCAGCGCGGTTGCGAGTGTTGTAGTTGGACGCCATCGCAAAGCCGTAAGCACCACTGCTGCAAACAGCCAGCAAATCGTTAGCCTCAATAGCAAGATGACGCTCTTTACCTAAAAAGTCGCCTGTTTCACAGATAGGGCCAACAATATCAAAATTATTGGTTGCAGCTTTAGAGCCTAAGTTAACCGGAATAATGTCCTGCCAAGCACTATAAAGAGCAGGGCGTATGAGGTCATTCATGGCGGCATCAACGATGGCAAAATACTTGTCTTGGTTGTTTTTGATGTATTCCACTCGGGTAATTAAAACCCCAGCGTCTGCGCAGATAGAGCGGCCAGGCTCAAATACCAAGGCTAATGGACGATCACCCAGGTGGGCTCTCACACGGGCCATAAAATCGCCTATGGCAGGGGGTTCTTCGTCGCCATAACACACGCCCAAACCGCCACCTAAATCTAAGTGTTCAATGGTAATGCCTTGTGCAGCAATGGTATCAATCAATACAAACAACCGGTCCATTGCATCAAGGTATGGCTCAATCGAGGTTAACTGAGAGCCAATGTGGCAATCTACGCCAATCACTTTGATATTGCTCATCGCCGCAGCTTGAGCATAGGCAGCAGGGGCTTGATCGATGCCGATACCAAACTTATTTTCTTTTAAGCCGGTGGAAATATAAGGGTGAGTTTTGGCATCGACATCTGGATTAATACGCAGTGACACAGGGGCGATGCAGTCCATGCTGGCAGCCACGTTTTGCAAGCGCTCTAACTCGGCTTCAGACTCTACGTTAAAGCAATGTACGCCGACTTCTAAAGCACGCTGCATTTCGTGGGTTTGTTTGCCAACACCAGAAAAAACAATGCGCTTAGGGTCTGCACCAGCAACAAGCACACGCTCAAGCTCACCTACAGATACAATGTCAAAGCCTGCACCAAGCTTGGCTAATACGTTTAATACCGCAATATTGGCGTTGGCTTTTACAGCATAACAAACCATATGCTCACACCCTTCTAGGGCTTGGCTATAGGCCACATAGTTACGCTCTAAGGTATCTCTAGAGTAAACGTAGGTAGGGGTGCCAAACTGCTTGGCAATTTGGTTTAGGTCAATGTCTTCAGCGTGAAGTGTTTCGCCGCGGTATTCAAAGTTATCCATGGTTGGCTCATTAATTACTAGTTTGTGCATCAGCTTGCACAGGGTCAGGAACATACAAGCTACCGGCTTGGCCACAACTGGCAAGGACGAAGCTTAGCGTAAGCATACAGAGTATTTTTTTCACGTAATAACGCTCTTAGTTAACATAGCTGTAATATACTAAAGATTATACCCTTGATTCAGGTTTGGGCACTAGCTAAGACCGATGCAATGCGATATTTTGAAGGCATAATTACTGCACAGACTAAAGATTAGACCGATTGAAGATTAATTTAAGATCAATGTAAGAGAAAAATATGAGCGAAGCCCAGTTCCACGAGACCGTAGATCATTTGTTTTTGCAGGTAGAAGAAATATTAGATGAAGCACAAAGCGACATAGATTTTGTCAACAGCAGTGGCTTATTAACCATTACTTGTGAAAATAGAAGCCAGGTCATCTTGAGCCGCCAACCTCCCTTGCAGCAAGTTTGGTTGGCATGTATGGCGGGTGGTTTGCACTTTGAACGAGTGCAAAACACGTGGGTTTTAACGACAGACCACAAACAGACATTTGGCCAGCGTTTAACCTTAGCTTTAGAGCAGCAGGCCGATGAAAGCCTAGACTGCGCTGACCTAGATCAGCTATAAAGTTAGCGTTTAGATACCAAGGCATAGGCTCTGTCTGCTGCAGCCAGCACTTGCTTTGGTGCAGTGCCACCTATGTGATCTCTGGCACTTACCGAACCCTCAAGAGTGAGCACATCAAAGACATCGCCAGTGATTAAGTCACTAAAACCTTGTAATTCCGATAAGCTCATTTCACTTAAATCTTTGCCTGTGGAGATGCCATAGGCAACAGATTTACCGACCACTTCGTGTGCATCACGAAAGGCCAAACCCTTGCCAACTAAATAATCAGCTAAGTCTGTGGCTGTCGCAAAGCCTTTAAGGGCAGCTGCGCGCATTTGCTCACGCTTTGGCACAAGTGCAGGCACCATATCTGCATAGGCTCTTAAGCAGCCCTTCACAGTATCAATGGTGTCAAACAAAGGTTCTTTGTCTTCTTGGTTGTCTTTGTTATAAGTAAGGGGCTGACCCTTCATCAAAGTAAGAAGGCAAATAAGATGGCCATTTACGCGGCCTGTTTTGCCACGCACAAGCTCTGGTACATCTGGGTTTTTCTTTTGTGGCATGATCGAGGAGCCAGTGCAAAAGCGATCTGGCAGGTCAATAAAATCAAACTGAATAGAAGTCCATAAAATCAGCTCTTCTGAAGCGCGAGACAAGTGCATTAAAATGAGGCTTGCTGCAGCGCAAAACTCAATGGCAAAGTCGCGATCACTGACAGAATCTAAAGAGTTTTCTGAAGGGCAATCAAAGCCTAGTAATTCACTGGTCATGTGTCGATCTATTGGATAACTAGTGCCCGCTAGGGCGGCTGCACCCAAAGGTGAAACATTAACGCGCTTGCGAAGGTCTTGCAGGCGTTCGTAATCACGCTGAAGCATTTCATTCCAAGCTAAAATGTGATGCCCAAAAGTAACTGGCTGGGCGGTTTGAAGATGAGTGAAACCAGGCATGATAGTGGCGTTTTCAGCCCTTGCTTGCGCAATAAAACCCATCTGCAAACGACTAATTTCATCTGCAATCATATCTATTTCATCACGCAGATAAAGCCGTATGTCAGTCGCTACTTGGTCGTTTCTGGAGCGTCCTGTGTGCAGCTTCTTGCCGGCCATGCCTATTTTTGCAGTCAGGGCGGCTTCAATGTTCATATGAACATCTTCAAGCGCCACAGACCAAGTAAAGTCGCCGCGCTCTATTTCAATACGGATCTCTTCTAAGCCCCGTAAAATGTCATCTGTCTCATCAGCACTTAGCACCCCAACATGACATAACATTTTGGCATGAGCCATGGAGCCCTGAATATCTTGGCGATACATGCGTTGGTCAAAATCTACAGAGGCAGTAAAGCGGGCTACAAATGCATCGGTAGGCTCATTAAAACGGCCTCCCCACTGTTGGTTAGTTGCGGATTCTGTAGTTTGACTCATGGATATACCTGTAAACAATGCTTTGGATAATTTAGGGTAGCTATTGTAGCGAGGGGTTAGGTCTATAACAAGGATTTAGGCTGTTTGCTTGCCTTGGGGGCACGTTGAACTTGATTAATACCAGCTGACTAAAGTTTTTCACCTTTTACTAGAAAAGAAACCCTGATTGATTGTTCTTTTAGGTGCAAGTACTTTTGCCTTTCCTTGTCTGCCATAAAGGCATTGAAATCTGCTTCAGTGCTAAAGCTTACAAGGTGAATTTCGTAAGGCACTTCCATTGAGCCAGTTTTAATAATAGCACTGGGCTCTGGACGAACGCGCAGGGCTAACTGCCCATTATAGTGAGCAATAATTGGAATAGCATAAGACTCAAATTCGTTAAATACATCCTCCTTTCCTTCGTGGATGTAAATTAGTTGAGTGAGGTAGATCATAGCTCTCCTTGTGGTTACTATTTTCTCTTTTAGGTATTCTTTAGATCAAGCTTTAGGTTATTTATAATGAGTTTTAAAAGGGCCAATCCCAACTCCAAACACGGTGCTGTCGATTTTTGCGCCGTCAAAGTGAACTGTATTTTTAGGTACAAATAACATTTCTCCGGGTAACACCTTCTGTGCATTGGCAGGTTCAAACTCGTCACTCATGCAGGCAAGTAATTCACCATCAATCACGTATATTCTTGCATCACCTGTGTGCCAATGGGGTTTATCCCAAGTGCCTGCGGGCAAATAAAAGGCATAGCTAAATACTTGGCCCGCTTCTTTACTGCCCTCAAGCAGGGAGTATTTCGTACCATCAGAGTTTATTTCTTGCCATTGAATACAATTCAAATCGAACTTATCCATATCGGACTCCTATCTATAAAATATCCCATTGAAAGATTAAAGGGAGTGGCTTAAAACTGTGATTTCAGGAACCATTACGTTCCAATATTCATCCATTTCAACCTCACACTTGGTAAAAAATTAATCTTAAAGGCTCTTTTAATGGGTCTTTTATATACGGCCTGCCCTGAGAGCTTGTTTAATGCAATATTTGGCAACCAACTTATGAAATGGCTTGATAAAGGCCATGTACACGTTGCCTTTTTTAGTTTTTAAATTGACCAAAGTAGATACTGTAAACTCTTGCTCTGATAGCTTTAACACTGATAACCACATATCCATATTAGATTCATAAGAACCGCAAATTACCTCTAAAGGCTCCACTGATTCGATAATAACAAAGCCCGCTTTGTTGCCTGTTTTGACATCTTCTAGTGGCAGACTCATTTCACTATTGCTAGCAGCAAACCCAAAATATTTAACAACACAATTGCGAAAAATTAAGGCTAGCCGCACAGGTTTTGGTAGAAACCCAAATATGCCGTGGTACACATTTTTAGCTTCTAGGTTGGCTTTATTAACTGTTACTCTAAATGAATCTCGATAATATGGTGTTTGTTCTTTACCATTAATTTTTGTTTGTTTTGGAAACTCAATCTCTGAAACCATACGCGCCTCCTAAAGTTAGAGCAGATAAAGCTTTCCAGCCGTTCAATAAGCATAGCCTTTATTTTTTAAAATGCTCAAAAATAACCAAATTTGTTAGTGCGCTGTTAAATCATATAAAACAGACTATGCTATATCGCTAACCTAGCCCCAATTTATAA
The DNA here is from genome assembly GCA_024686035.1 of Oceanospirillaceae bacterium. Lineage (GTDB taxonomy): Bacteria > Pseudomonadota > Gammaproteobacteria > Pseudomonadales > Balneatricaceae > Njordibacter. Next base: position 5,735 of record JAIBDW010000047.1, on the reverse strand, counting down.
AGCAAAGCAGCAGGCAATAATATGAACGCCATAAAATTTACATCTAGGCTAGCCATCACATTGGCGTGTGTCTTAGCCCTTTTTATATCGCCTGTGGCGAGTGCACAATGTCCCGCTTTAGCTGAAGAAGTGATGGAAACAGCCAAGCGCTGGAGTGGTAAGCCCTTGGTGGGACACACATATAAAGTGCAAAGCTGGTATGTGCAAGATGGCGACAGTTTAAGCTTGGCGGGTGGGCATCGTTTGCGTTTGGGGCAGATTAACACCACAGAAATGGCGACTAAAAAACAGCCAGCACAAGCCTTTGCGCAGCAAGGAAAAGATCAACTAAAGCAGCTATTAAGCCAGCACCAAGATATATATGTGCAACTATTGCCAGAGGAAAAAGACCGTTATGGCAGGTGGCTTGTAAGCCTTTATGATGGAGATGGCCATAGTGCAGAAGGGGCATTGGTAGGCCAGGGTTTAGCCTACGTGATTAGCATGAATGAACAAGGTGCAATGCGGTGTTTATGGCAGCAAGAAACCATGGCGCAAAAGCTTGGCCTTGGCTTATGGCAAACCTCAAGCACCATAGCTGTGGTGCGAAATGTGGCCGCTTTAAGCGCCGCAACAGGCGGATTCATGCGTGTAGGCGGCTTAGTCACTGATATTAGTGAAAGCCATCGGCATTGGTATATTGGTTTGGGTGGCTTAAAAGGGGCTAAAAGCCAAGTGGCCTTGAAGGTGTCCAAAAAGTTGTTAGCAGCTTCCATTTTTAACATAACCGCTACCTCGCAATTAGAAACATGGATAGGGCAAGAAATGACCGCTAGAGGCTGGCTGACCTGGCGTAAGCTAAGCAAAAAACAACGCAAAAAAGGCTTTAAGGCGGGAGTGATGACCCTCTATCATTTAGATATGCTGGAGCAGCTCCCGCGCTGGCACTAGGGCCAGCTTAAGAGCCAACGCTAGTTAAAAAACCTGTTCTGGTCTAGTGTCTTGCTCGTCTATGGCATCGCCTGCGTCATCAGTTTTAGGCAGAGCAATGGTTTGAGGCGTGCGTTCTGCTCGGAAGATTTCCTCTATCGCCGAATCATCCCCAGGCCTTGCTAGTTCGCCTGTGGCCACATCTATTTTAACAGTGACCATTTTATCTGGCTGTGGCCTTTGTGTTTGCGGCACGTCCTTTAAAGCTATTTCCATAAAATCTATCCAAATAGGCAACGCCGCGGTGCTACCAAATTCGTTTTGACCCAAGGTTGCCGGTTGATCAAAGCCTACCCAAGCTGTGGCTGCCATTGAGTCTACGTAGCCTGAAAACCATGCGTCTTTTTGGTCGTTGGTAGTGCCTGTTTTACCAGCCAAATCATTACGCTGCAGTTTTTGGGCTCTGCGCGCCGTGCCCTTTTTCACCACGTCTTGCAAAATAGTATGCATGATATAGTTCACCCGCTCATCCATAATGCGCTTTGCAATAGGTAGGTTAGTAATTGGGCGAGTGGGTTGTTCGGTGGTAATCTCTACTTGATTAAGCTCTAAGTCTAGGGCTTCGTTTAGCGCCACGATGGCACCAGAGGTCACATCAACCACCTGTGCATCAGGTTGTTGCAAATCCACTTCATCAGTGGGCCTTACATAGTCACAGTCTGGGCACACAGTGTCAGGCTGGGCTTGATATAACACTCTGCCAAAGCTGTCTTCGATACGCTCTATAAAATAAGGGTTTACCTTATAGCCTTTGTTGGCAAAGCTTGCATAGGCTGCTGCTACATCGATAGGCGGCACGCTTGCGCTACCTAAAGCTAGGGATAAGTTGCGGGGTAGCTGCTCAGGTTTAAAACCAAAGCGGGTGGCGTAATCAATGGCCGAACGAACGCCTAGTTCGCGCAAAATCCGTATCGATACAAGGTTGCGCGATTGGTATAGGGCTTTGCGCAAACGGGTAGGGCCAAAAAATTTACCACTATAGTTTTCTGGGCGCCATGAATCTTCAAGGCTGGCATCATTAAACACCACGGGGGCATCATTGATTAAGGTGGCTGCGGTAAACTCTTTCTCTAAAGCTGCAGAGTAAATAATGGGCTTAAAATTTGACCCAGGTTGACGCAAAGCTTGGGTGGCTCGGTTAAATTTGCTGTGCAAATATTCAAACCCGCCTACCAAAGCAATCATGGCCCCATCTTTTGGATCCAGGGCTATTAATGCACCCTGGGCGTCTGGCACTTGAGACAAATACCACACATTGGCATCATTATAGGCTTGTCGCACTCTCACTTGGTCACCCGGTTTTAGAATCTCGCTAATGTTTTTAGCAGCGCCTCCCAATGCATTGATTGTAATGCGCTTTCTAACCCAGTTCATGTCGCTAAAGTTAACTGTAACCATTTGGCCATAACGCAATAATAAGTCGGCAGAGCTTTCATTAACCTGGCGCACAATGGCAGGATGTAATGGCCCAAGTACAGGGGTGCGATTGAGTAGTTTTTCTGCCGCTTCTAAGGTTAAATCTGGGCCGTGATTTTTTTCGACACCGCGAAACCCATGGCGTCTATCATAGGCTAACAAACCTTTTTGCACCGCTAGCTGTGCGGCGTCTTGTAACCTGCTGTCTATGGTGGTGTAGACCCGATAACCACCGGTATACACGTCTTCAATAGGAAAGGAGTCAAACAACTCACTGCGCACCATTTCGGCCACGTAGGATGCAGACGTTTCTGGCTTTAAGCTATGAAAACGCGCAATGATTGGAGTAGCAACCGCTATTTGATGTTGGGCTTCATCGATGTAGCCTAGCATTAACATGCGGCCTAATATCCAATCCCTACGTTCTTTAGAGCGTACCGGATTAGAAATGGGGTTGTAGCGCGATGGCGCTTTGTATAAACCTGCTAGCATAGCCAGCTGAGGCAGCTCTAGAGTGCTAATAGGCCTGCCGTAATACACCTGAGATGCGGCACCAATGCCATACGAGCGATGTCCCATAAACATTTTATTGAAATACATCTCTAGTATTTGTTCTTTACTGAGCTCTTGCTCTATTTGAAAAGAGAGCAATATTTCATTAAATTTACGGATAAAGGTTTGGTCTAGGGTAAGCAGGTAATTACGTGCGACCTGCATCGTAATGGTGCTGCCACCGCCTTGAATTCTGCCGCCAGCTTGTGCCATTCTCACCGCAGCCCTTACCAGCGCTTTAGGGTCTACGCCGTAGTGCTCATAAAAATTTTCATCTTCAGCAGAGATCAGTGCGTTGATATAATGTATGGGCACTTGGTCTATACGCAAAGGAATTCTGCGTTGTTCGCCAAATTCTGAGATGAGCTTACCGTCGCGGCTCATTACCCTAAGGGGAGTTTGTAAGTGGTAATCTCTTAGGCTGTCTACGTCGGGTAATTTGGGCATCAAATACAACCAGGTCACCATTCCTAGGGTAAACGCAGTAAGTGTTCCTAGTATTAAAGTCCATTTAATCAGGCGGCGTATTAATGACATGCTATGCTTAACTCTAAGGCAGCGACGGAAATAAACGAAATGGCGAAACGCAAAGTATATAAGATTTACTAACTTTCGCCACCCACGGATGGGATTAATGTTAAAGCATTTTATAAGGCACCCGTTTAGGTGCAGGCTAAAGCCTTTTTTCTTAGGTATCGACTGGCAGGTGGATGATCTTCGGTTAGTCTTGTTAGGTTACGACAACCTAGCGGATAAAGCTTGCAAAAAAAATCATGATTTAGTATTGGGGCAGTGGCACTTATCACTATCGGTGCTGTTGGGTAGCGATGGCACCCCGGTACATCCTTTGTGGCAAGACTTTATTGCACAGCTGGCATTGCTTGTGGGGGCAGCCCCTGTGTATATAAACCTAGGCATACCCAACAGGTTATGCACTTGGTTGCATTGCCCAAAAGCACCCACCACAAAGCGCAAAAACCCTCTTACTTTAGCGCTTTTTCACCAACGAACGGCAGCAACTGCGCTTAATATAGAGCCTGTTAATCTGCGTGTTTGCCATTTAGAGCTTAGCGCCAATCTTAATTTTTTGGTGGTGACTAAACGCCGCTACGACGAACAAATAACGAAGCTTTTTACCCATCTTCACAATGGCATTAAAGGTAATGTACAAGCTTGTGCGCAGCCTCAAGGCTTAACGCAAGTGTTAATAAATAGACCAAACGTAGATGATGCAAACGCCATGGCTTGGTATATGGCTCACAAATTGATGTCAGGCACCCCAAAGGCCACCTCATGTTAGTGTGGTATCAGCCCATGCCTAATGAGGTTAATTTTTTGCCTTGGCTTGTGCAGCGCATCGCCCATAAGCGACGTAAAAAGCTGTGGCTATATGCGGTGATGGTGGGTTTTATTAGCTTGAATATGGCATGGTTTGGGGTGTTATATACTGACCTTTTGCAGGCACAAACACAGCTTCAGCAGCAACTGAAACAAGGCTCCACACACCTGCAAAAGCAGCAGCAGATCGCGTGGGCAGGCTCGCAAGAAGAGCGCCAAAAAAAATGGCACCAAACGATGGACGAGCAAAGGCGCCTTAATGCATGGGTGCCAGCGATGCAGCTGTCTAAGTTGTTAATGCAGCTGCATAAGCCTACTTTGGCTCATACCCGCGCGGGCACACAGCTTTTGAATTGGCAATGGCAGCCTATAAACGATGGGCGCTTAGGCGCCTACTCTGTGGTGTTTACTATAACAGGCCAAGAGCCTTGGCAGGCATGGTGGCAGCAGGCCCTCACCGTATGGCCGTCTATACGCATGGAAGCACTAGAGCCGGTAAATGATGGCTGGTTATTGAAGGCGGGCTATATAATTCAAGCTCAACCCAAGCCCGAGCCCAAATCTCAGATTCAGTCAAGCTTAGCACCATCAATTATACCCCCCGCAGTGCCTTCTGATTTTGCCTTGCAGTTAACCCCGCCGGATATTGCTGATGCCGCCAATAGCAAAAATACAACTATTAAGGGTGAGCCTTTTGCAGACCTTGCTAGGCAGTTAGAGAAATATGGCCAAGCGTTAAATATTACTCGCAGCCAAGGAGTGCAGACAAGCGTGGTATTGCCCTCAGCCGCGTGGGTCTTGCTTGCGCCGCTGCCCAGCGCACAAGGTTTTTGGTTGCAAAGTTTGTCTATTGATCAAGCACCTGTTGCAAAATGGAAAGTTGCAATGCATTGGATACCTAATAATGATGCACCCGCTTTGATGTTTGCTTTTAGTGAGCGTGGCCAAAGTAGCCAACACATAAAAAATTCAACTCATGAGCGTATTCACGCATATGCGCAAAGGGAGCACGCTGCAACCCTGCAAGCCCAAATACCTCTGCCTCAAAGTGCCTCGCCACAAACTACTTTGATGCCCGTGCTCAACAATCAAAAAGATTCCATAACTAAGCAGCTTGAGTTTATTGGCTACAGCGCACAGCAAGAAAGTGTATCAGTGGTTTGGCTAAGGTCACGTAATAATGGGCATCTCATCCAGGCAAAGGTTGGCTCTGTTATCGATGGGTGGCGTGTATCTAACATTCACCCGAAAGAGGTGAGCCTTACCCTAGGGCAGCAGCAAATGACCCTTGTACCTACTTGTTTTACAGGAGTTTGTGAATGATGAATAAACCAATAATCGTGTTAATTTACATCGGTGTACTTTTGCTATCACCTGTAAGCTTTGCTAATAGCCACACTAGTAATGCCATGCAAAAGGTTACCATCAATGTACACAAAGTCACCCTAGCAGACGTGTTG
>JAIBDW010000029.1 GCA_024686035.1 Oceanospirillaceae bacterium | reverse complement strand
GTTAAGTGTCTAAACTAATGAACTAAGCATAGCAGTGGAGTAGATAATTCATGTCACCCTCTAATCAAGAAGCGACTAAAGTCGCAACGGATCTTAAAGAAAATTCAAAACTTGCAGCTAAAATGCTAAAAGCAATCGCTAACGAAAGTCGTTTACTGATTTTATATAACCTAGAAGGTAAAGAGCTCTCTGTTTCAGACCTTAACGAACAGCTAGACCTGAGCCAGTCCGCTTTGTCCCAGCATTTAGCGGTGCTTAGAAAGGATAATTTAGTTAAAACTCGTCGAGAATCGCAAACTATCTACTATTCGCTTTCAGATGTTCGCGCATCTAAGGTAATCAGAACACTTCACGAACTATACTGTGCTTAATCAAGCAATCGTTGTTTAGCAACACCTTATCGAGCGCACAAAAAAGCCCTCCTCTAATATCATTAGAGGAGGGCTTTTTTAATGCGTAGGGCTAATTAAGCACTGAGTTCTAACAACAGTTTGTTAAGGCGTGATACATAAGCTGCTGGGTCTTCAAGCTGCCCTCCCTCAGCTAATTGAGCCTGGTCAAACAGAACCTTTGTTAGCTCTCCAAAGCGTGCTTCATCAGCTTCGTCATTAAGTTTCGCAACCAGCGGATGCTCTGGATTAAGCTCAAATGTGGGTTTAGTTGGTGGCATTGCTTGTCCAGCAGCTTCCATAATCCGGCGCATCTGTAGGCCCATATCATCTTCACCCACCACCAAGCATGCGGGGGAATCAGTTAACCTGTGGGTAATACGTACACTTTCTACTTTTTCTTCAAGTAGTGTCTTTACACGCTCAACAAGACCTTCGAATTGTTTTGCTTGTTCTTCTTGTACTTTCTTTTCAGATTCGTCTTCTACTTCACCAAGGTCCAAAGCACCTTTAGCCACGTCTTGAAGTTGCGTGCCGTCAAAGTCCATCATATGGGACATAAGCCATTCGTCAACACGTTCAGACAGCAATAATACTTCAATGTTTTTCTTGCGGAAAATTTCTAAGTGCGGACTGTTTTTGGCAGTATTATGATTATCTGCCACCACATAGTAAATCTTATCTTGGCCGTCTTGCATACGACCTTTGTAATCCGCCAAACTCTGAGTTTGATCAACCTTGTCATCCATACTAGAAGAAAAACGCAATAAGTTAGCAATCTTTTCTTTGTTATTGTGATCTTCAGCCGGGCCTTCTTTCATCACCTGACCAAACTCTTTCCAGAATGTAGCGTATTGTTCAGGCTGCTTTTTTGCCATCTTTGTAAGCACATCAAGTACACGCTTAGTTAAAGCGGCGCGCATAGAATCGATGACTGGGTCTTTTTGCAATATTTCACGAGACACGTTCAAAGATAAATCGTTGCTATCGACAACGCCTTTAATAAAACGCAAATACATAGGCAAAAACTGCTCAGCTTCATCCATGATGAAAACGCGTTGTACATATAGCTTCAAACCCCGTGTCGCCTCACGCTGGTACATGTCCATAGGTGCTTTGGCGGGGATATATAATAAGCTAGTGTATTCTAGTTTGCCTTCAACTTTGTTGTGAGCCCAAGATAGTGGGTCTTGAAAGTCGTGAGAGACATGTTTGTAAAACTCATGATACTCTTCGTCTTTAACTTCTGAGCGAGACTTAGTCCAAAGGGCTGTCGCAGAGTTAACCGTTTCTTCTTCTGGCTCCTTTTTGTCTGCATCTTCGCCGTGATGTTCTTTCATCATAATGACCGGGATAGAAATATGGTCAGAGTATTTGCGCACTAGGCTGCGTAGACGAAACCCTTCTGCAAATTCTTTTTCATCCGCCTTAAGATGTAGAATAATTTCTGTACCACGAGTGGCCTTTTCTACTTGAGAAATATCAAACTCGCCCTCACCTTTTGAGCGCCATAAAATGCCCTCTGAAGCATCTGATCCAGCCTTACGAGTAATGACTTCAACTTCATCAGCAAAGATAAACGATGAGTATAAGCCCACACCATATTGGCCAATCAACTGTGAATCTTTTTGCTGATCACCCGTCAGGTTTTGCAAAAATTCAGACGTGCCAGATTTAGCAATAGTGCCTAAGTGGTCAATCACGTCGGCACGATTCATACCGATGCCGTTATCACTAATGCTTAGGGTATTGGCGTCTTTGTCAAACTTGATATGAATGGCAAGATCACTATCATCTCCATACAAGCTTCCATCTGAGACAGCAGCGAAACGCATCTTATCTGCGGCATCTGAAGCGTTCGAAATAAGTTCGCGTAAGAAGATTTCCTTGTTGCTGTACAAGGAGTGAATCATCAAATGTAAGAGTTGCTTAACTTCTGTTTGAAAACCTAAAGTCTCAGTTTGAGTATCAGTGCTCATTGTGGTTTTTTTCTCCGTAAAACATGGGCTGCGCTGGGCGCTAGTAAAATGGTTACGGGAACAATGATGGGGGTGGCTTGAATAATTTCAAGCTACAAACAGTGGTTTATAGCTGAACATTAAACAAAAAGTGGGTTCTGCTTAAATGAGGTGGTAATCGACCAAGGTTTTGCGGTTTTTAGAGTCGTTGGAGCCTTTAAGTTCTGCAAGCGAGCTCGAGCTAAATTCTCGGCTGTATAAAATATACACGACTAGGCAGGTGGTGGCCATAAACACAAAAGGGTGAATCGTCCATGTTAAAACTGCAAGGCTGTAATAGTATGCGCGCAGGCCAAAGTTAAAATTATTGGCTGCCATTGACAAGACTTTAGCCGAACGGTTCACATGATCCATGAGGTCTTTATTGTCGGAGATATCGCCATACACCACGGGTGCACTAGAAATCATCACCGATGCAAAACCATATTGCCTAAGGCTCCAAGTAAACTTAAAAAAAGCATATACAAACATCAATGTTAAAAAGAAGAGTTTAAACTGCCACTCTAAAGGTGTTTGAGGTGGGAGAAAGGGTATGCCCCGCCCAATGTGCACCATAGCCTCAGTATAGCCTACCAAGGTCACTAAGCCTGCTAATATGAGTAAGCTAGAGGATGCAAATAAGGTTACATAGCGCTCCAAATTGGCAACGGCACCTATGTCAGCCATGCGCATTTCTCGACTTATCATGCGCACCATCCAACGCTGACGGTATGCATGCAAAACACCAGCCAGAGAATCTTTTCGTTTAGAAGCGCCAATGGCATAGGTTTGATAACCACGTACAACGACCACAAACCACACAAAAGCCAGCAAATTAAAGCCTTGATCGGACAGTGCTGCAGTGATGTAGGAGATTATTGAATCGATCAATCTAGGCCTCGTCTTGGTGTTGTTGATAGATTGATGTTTGCTTCTTCTTAGTGGCTAAACCCTTTTGTTTACGCGTTTGATAACTGGAAGGAGAAAAAGCTTTAGCCACAGTTTTTTTCTTCTTGTGAGGATTAAAAGTCACGCCGGCTACAGCTGGCATCTTCTTTTTGGCACGGGTCATGATGGGGTTCACTTTGTAGCAGTTATTAAACAATCATACGAGCATGGTATAAGCCTCATATTAACATGCATTTCTAGAAGTATGTCACCTAGAAAACGATTTATTGGGCTAAAAAGCGTGACACTAACCGGCAAAAAAGTTCTGGTTTTTCCGCATGCAGCCAATGGCCACAGTGAGTCATTATTTTCAGCTGCGTGTTCGGAAAAAACTGATCGAACGCGGCTTTATGTGCCGCTAAGATGTAAGCGGAATGTTCACCTTTAAGCACTAATGTTGGGCCTTGATAACGACCTGAATCTGCTGTTTCCAGTATGGGTGCCTTAGGCGCCGCACTAATGTGATGGTAGTTTTGTTCAATAGCAACCAGGTTGTAACGCAGTGCAAACTGGTCTGCCTTGGTTTTATACAAGCTTTTAAGTAAAAATTGACAGACTCGGATATCCGCTTCGTATTGACTAAGTATATCTAACGCGTGTTTGCGAGAGGTTAACGCACTTAGGTCAATGCGATTGAGACCCTCTAATATGCTTTTGTGACGTGGCTCATAAGCCACAGGGGCTATGTCAGCTATGATTAAACGGTTTACTTTGTGTGGAGCGTTCAAAGCCACTTGCATCGCCACCTTGCCGCCCATGGAGTGCCCTAAAAGATCGACTTTGTCTAGTTTTAACACAGCTAGAGTCTCAAGAACATCTTCACACATCGACGCATAATCCATCACCTCGTTATGGGCAGACATACCATGGTTGCGCAAGTCCATCGTAATCACATGACGATTTTGCGCCCATAAAAGAGCTTGGCTGCGCCAATTGTCTTGTGCCCCAAACAAACCGTGAAGTACCACCAAAGGGTGTTGCTTATCGGCACTAAATTCAAGTGTATTAAGTCTCATTAGCTCACTTCAACGGGCACTTCTTCTACTGGAATTTCAAAGTCGTGGACTTGTTGCCACGATTGTTCTGGAGGGCGTTCCCATACGGTTCCCGCATTGCTGTCTAGTAATCCATCTAAAGTAGAATCAGCTTCACACATAGGTTCCAACGGGAAAGGTTCTAAATTTGTGAACTCAGCTAAAAATTCAGCAGACTCATAACCTGTGAACAAGCGCCAACCTGTATCATTACTGTGCTCTGGTATCGTTTTATACATAAAACGCACAGGTAAGGCGTCATCACCTAAAGCTAACTTGGACACTCGTGCCATAAAACCATGACGGGTTTGGCGTTGTTTTTGTTTCATAAATTAACCTGTAAACCTAAATGAGCAGCGTGAAAACGTAGATGTTGGTCAATAAAGCTACTGATATAGTAGTAACTGTGATCGTAACCTTCTCGTGCCCGATAATCGATTGGATATTTTAAACGCTCACATGTGGCATTAAATAATTCTGGCATTAGCTGATCAGTATAGAATGGGTCATTGGTACCTTGATCAATGAGCATAGGCTGGGGTGCCAAGCCAAGCGCATGATTAGTTTGTACCAAATGGTTTGCGTCCCACTGTTTCCAGACACTTTCATCGTCACCTAAATATGCGCTTAAAGCTTTTTTACCCCAAGGGCATTGCGTGGGTGAGCTAATGGGGGCAAAGGCAGAAACTGAAGTGTATTTTTCTGGGTTTTTAAGCGCACAAACTAATGCCCCATGCCCGCCCATTGAATGACCACTAATGGCCGCTTTGTCATTTATGCAGAAGTGAGTCTGAATAAGTGATGGTAATTCGCGTGTGACATAGCTGTACATATTATAAGCCTTTGACCAAGGAGGTTGGATTGCATCGACGTAAAATCCTGCGCCTGTCCCCAAGTCATAAGTCTCATCTTCGCCTTTTACCTTAGCGCAACGGGGGCTTGTGTCTGGCATCACAATCGCCATACCTAGTTGAGCTGCTAAAGCAAAGGCACCTGCTTTTTGGCTAAAGTTCTCGTCGTTACAGGTAAGACCTGACAACCAATAGAGCGCAGGAACAGTGTTATCCCCTGGCGCATTGCCAGCTTGAGGCGGTAAAAATAATGCAAAAGTCATGTTGCCACCGCAGGAAGTAGACCCATGCTCTACCCTTAACAGGCGCCCATCGCTCACTTTAACTTCTGAAAGTTGATTCAAAGACATGATGTTTCCTAAAAAATAATGACAGAGCGGATACTTTCACCATTGTGCATGAGGTCAAAGGCCTTATTAATATCATCTAACCCCATGGTATGGGTCACCATAGGGTCAATTTTAATTTCACCTTGCATATAACGTTCAACGTAATCTGGCAATTGAGTGCGGCCTTTGACACCCCCGAAAGCAGACCCACGCCAGACCCTCCCTGTCACTAATTGAAATGGGCGAGTGGTGATTTCTTGACCAGCTCCAGCCACACCAATAATAATAGACTCTCCCCAACCTTTATGGCAACACTCTAATGCCGAGCGCATCACATCAACATTGCCGATACATTCAAACGAAAAATCCACCCCACCATCAGTAAGGTCTACAATCACCTCTTGAATAGGTGCAGTGTAGTTTTTAGGGTTAATACAGTCTGTAGCACCAAGCATTTTAGCCATTTCAAACTTATCTTCGTTGATGTCTATTACCACTATACGCCCAGCACCTGCCATTACCGCACCTTGCACCACGCTCAAACCAATACCACCTAAGCCAAACACAGCGACACTATCACCTGCTTGAACCTTGGCTGTATTGAGCACGGCCCCAATGCCTGTGGTAATACCACAACCCAATAAGCAGACTTTGTCTAGGGGTGCTGATGGGTTTATTTTCGCTAAGGCAATTTCAGGGACAACTGTGTATTGAGAAAAGGTAGATGTACCCATGTAATGAAATAGTGTTTCCCCATCTAACGATAAGCGACTACTACCATCAGGCATCAATCCTTTGCCTTGGGTGTTGCGTATGGCCTGGCAAAGATTGGTTTTACCTGATAAACAAAACTTACATTGCCCGCATTCTGGCGTATAAAGAGGGATCACATGATCGCCTACGGATAAGCTTGTCACGCCCGCTCCAACCTCTTCTACGACACCACCACCTTCATGGCCTAGCACAGACGGAAAGAGACCTTCTGGATCTGCACCAGATAAAGTAAATGCATCAGTGTGGCAAACACCTGTAGCCACCATACGTACTAATACTTCGCCTGCCTTTGGGCCGTCTACGTCTATGTCTGCAATGATTAAAGGTTGCCCTTTAGCTAGGGCTACAGCAGCTTTTGATTTCATAATTAAGGAATCCTTAGTGTGAGTTGGAAGCTTTGTGATGGCTACTTTTGTACCAAGCGACAAGATCGCTTGAGGTGCCTTGCATCACTACACGATCCTGTTTAAGTGAGAGTTGATAGTCATACATTGGGTCATAATAATGAGTCAGCAAAAAGGTAATCCAACCTTTATGGGCGTTAAGGTCATTTTGCTTAGTTTGTTGCTCTAATGCCTGCTCAAGAAGCTTAACAAGCTGTCGGTGTGATTCACTGCCTAAACGTTTACGAATCCGAAACATACTTTGCAGTAGGCTATCACCAAACGCCAAAAAGGCTTCATTGGGCCCTAAAAGCTCTTGCTCCCATGCCACCATAGCTTTGACAACATACTCACCGAAAATACGCTCTACACGAGCTTCAAAGGTATCATGCAATACCATTATGGGTGAGCTCTTTAGCTTCTTTTGCAGACTAATCGGCAATAACCGACAGCCAACCAAGCGGCTTTCGTCCTCATAAATAATAGGCTGGCTACCATCTTTGTTTAACTGCATTAAAGCAATGGCTAAATTATTCTCAAAATTAATTTGGTTAGGTTGTTCTTCAATGTATTTACCAAAACTCGAACCACGGTGCTTAGCAATCCCTTCTAAATCGATGGTGCGATTAAATTGCGGCAATATTTCGGTTTTTCCCGTGCCCGTACGACCACTTAATACATACCCTGGGAGCTTTTCTACCAGCTCATCTAAACGTTCAATAAGATACGTGCGAAGGGCTTTGTAGCCCCCCTCAACAAAAGGTACAGCAATGCCAGCGTCAACAAGCCATTGTTGACTAATTTTCGAGCGCATTCCACCACGAAAACAATATAGCACTGCATCAGGGTGTGTATTTGCAAAGGCGGACCAGCGCGCTACACGTGCTTCTTTGGTTGCACCTTTGACGAGTTGATGCCCTAGAGCAAGAGCCGCATCTTGCCCTTGTTGTTTATAGCAGATTCCTATTTCTTCGCGCTCATGGTCAAGCATTAGGGGCAAGTTTAAAACGTCTGGAAATGCACCTTTGTCAAATTCTATAGGCGCCCTAACATCAAACATCGGGCGTTTACTTAACAACAAAGCTTCAAATTGAAGTCTTGTTATCGGTTTTGGTATCTGTAAAGCAGGCTCAATTAACGCCATATCAAACGACCGAAACCCAATGTTTTTGTGTGTCTTTTGGAGCAGCAAGACCACCAATCCAAATACACTCATGTTTGTACGCTTGGCAAAGGGCTTCAGCGGCCTGCATTTGGTCTTCTGCCACAGCAACTAATAAACCGCCACTGGTTTGTGGATCACACAGAATATTTAACTGGTCTTCACTTAATGGCCCCAGTTTGTGGCCATAGCTGTCAAAATTTCGGCTACTGCCTCCTGGCACACAACCTTGATCTAGATAATACTGCAAGTCGGTGAGCAAGGGCACACAATCAAAGTTAATTTGAGCCTGCAGATGACTGCCTTCACACACTTCTACCAGATGCCCCATGAGGCCAAAACCCGTGACATCAGTCATCGCATGGACGCCCTTCAATGGTGCCAACTTGGCGCCTATATCATTGAGTTTTACCATGTTGTCTCGAGCCAAATTTACATCTTGTTCACGCAATATACCGCGCTTTTCAGCCGTAGTTAAAATACCCACGCCCAAGGGTTTGGTCAGCATTAATTTATCCCCTGCTTGAGCTTGGTCATTACGCTGCAAATGTTCAAGTTCAACTCTACCCGTCACAGCTAGCCCAAATATTGGTTCTGGGGCATCTATACTATGGCCTCCAGCAAGACAAATGTTCGCTTGGGCGCATACCGATCTAGCACCATCGATTACCATGGCAGCAATTTCTGGTGCGAGTTTATCTACCGGCCAGCCCAATATCGCAATAGCCATTAATGGCTGACCACCCATGGCATAAACGTCACTAATAGCATTCGTTGCCGCGACTCTGCCAAAATCAAATGGGTCATCAACAATAGGCATAAAAAAATCAGTCGTGCTCACGATGCCTGAGCCATCACCTATATCAAAAACGGCAGCATCGTCACGACTTTCGTTACCAACAACTAGGTTTGGATGGGAAAATTTAGGCAATTGAGATTGCAGCATTTTGTCGAGAACTTTAGGTGATATTTTGCATCCGCAACCGGCGCCATGGCTATACTTTGTAAGTTTTATTTTGTTCATGGAAGATTACACTAGTGATTAATAAAAACAGTATACCCAGTTTATAGCCAATGTGCTTTGTATCATTGGTTATAAACTGGTTCTAGGTGCGACAAGGCTAGCTGCCTAACAACTTTTTGCAAGCCTTTATGGGTGTTGTTTTTTGCCGCACTCATAACCTGTTGCTTATCCCTTGCATCTGCTAGCTGCTGATGCAATATATATAAGCTTCCACTAAATCCTGCTTGACCCATTGCCAATAATTGTAATAGCCGTTGTTGCTGTTTTAGATCCAAAGGTTGCGTGGAATTTTTTTTGCAATCAGCGATGATGGCCACAAGCACTTGGTTATCTATATACTGAAACCATATATCTTTGCCAAAGTTTAAGTATCCGTATAAATGATGATTTAATTTGCCTGCTAAAGCACTCGCATTAATGCTTATTGGCCGTATTAACTGCACGCTATTTAATCCGGTAGCCGCATCTGCGCGAAGGCCTAACCAAGCTGTGATGTATTGATTTTCCAGCCAAAAATTAAGAGTATCTGCGCTGGCAGAAAAACTTGTACCCAGAAAATCTATGTTTGCCTTTTGCGCCAGAGTGTAGACGTAGTTAAGTAACGCAGTTCCCAAGCCCTTACTTTGTAGGGCTGGTGTTACGACAATCCTTTGAATGCGCCAACTAAGCATTTCACAAGCTTCAACAAAGCCTGCTTGTTGCGACAATATTTGTGCCAACAAGTGACCTTGTATGCGCCGCTTGCCAAGACTAATTTGCACAGCTAAGTCAGTATTTAAGCCACCTTCTTCTGATACCCAAGCTAAAGCGACTAGGCAGTCTTTTTGATGGCACAAATAGATTTTTTGTTTTGGATGATCTAGTAACAACCTTAAATCTTGTGGTGTGGTTTGATAGTGAGCCAACATAAGCAATGCATAAACTTGCTCTAATAATTGGGGGTTTTGGGCAAGCTCTTCTCCACAAATGGGGCGATATATGAGTGGCGAGCTAGAATCTATCGCGGGTATTTTTTGTACAGCTGGAAGTTTTACATCACATAAAAAACTACTGCGAATAAAGTGCTCTAGTGGATCATTAGCTTGCCAACGCATAGGCTGGTCTAGGCAAAGCGTTTCACTTTTAAGCCCCAATGAATCGATGATGTGTGGAAGCTTTAAGCGGTAGCCTTGCCCACTACCCTCGTAGCCGTCTTGGGTAGAGGATAGAACCACCAAACTATAATGTTCAATCAATTTAGTCAGCTGTGATAACGGGATAGATGCTGCTTCATCTACGATCAGTATGCATGCCTTAGGTAACCTAGTTAATAACGAATCTAAAGCATAGAAATTCACCAATGCAGGATTGGCCGTTGCATTCAAGGTGCCTAATGCACGTTTACTTGGTGCGGTCACGATGACTTGGCCGTGCTGTGTTTGGTGATTTTCATTGCTAATGGCCTTAATAAGCCAGCCTAAACAGGCAGATTTTCCTCTACCTCTATGTGCGCTAAGATTAAATACAATATTGGAGTGTTGTTTAAAAGCGGTGATTAAGCGTTTAATAATAACTAGCTGATCTTGTGTGGGCTGCAACAAAGTAGAAGCTTGGTGGCAAGGTATGGATTGCCACATTTGCTGATGGACTAGTTGTTGGTCATTGTGATTATGTTGCAGAACATAAACCGCCAAGTGTCGCCATTGTTGCTGCCACCAGTGAATAAAATATGAGTGGGCACTGGACTCTAATTGACCATATGCCTGTAATTGAGAGTCAAAATTATTATGCCATTGGGCTAAGGCAGGAACCAATAATACTAGAGCACCACCACCTACCACAGTGCCACTAAGGGCGCATAAAGCACTCGCATTAAAACCTTTGTGAGCGTTATAAATCACATATTGGCTAGACGTGCCAAGGTGCTGCTTGGTTTGACTTGCACTAATATGAAGGTGATCTAAGGCTTTGGTTGTGTTTGGGGTTAATGCATCCACCCATAAACAAGCAGAGGCGCTGCAAGTTAGCTCCTGCGCTATCCTTAAGCCTGACTTTTCCTCCATAGCGATCACTAGCATCAAGCGATGACCGGTTTTTTGCGCTATCGAAAGTGGCTGATAAAATTGCGTTAATGCGGTGATAGTAGGCAAATTAGTTCATTCCTAAGCGCCAAATACAGTTAATGTGAAGTTAAGTATCGTTTAATAAACGCCCTTTATGAGCATTTGGTAAGGTAATGTTAAGCTGGTGAAGTAAGTGCCACGCCATCACTTGGTTACTAGACATAAAGTAACACCCATATTGTTTCTCTAATGCTTCAAGTTTGCCTAAAGATTTAAAATTAGTGCAAGAGATAAACACCACATCTGGCAAACAATCCAATCCATCTAGTAGTTTTTCTATCAGCCTTGGCAAATGCTCAGGGTCCATAGAACCAATGTCCCTATCTAGGGTTAAGTCTAGGCTGCCCCATCCTTTCACGTTAAAGCCAGCCGCAGTTAACGCTTGATAAAATGGCGCATTCACAGCAGCCACATAAGGTGAAAGCACGACAATATTTTTAGCATTCACGTGAGCCAAGGCCGCTTTTACAGCGCTAAATGGGTTACTGGTGACTTGCTGGGTATTGCCTTGTTGAAGCAGTTGATGCACGTTATCTTCGCCTATGACCAAACTACCTGAGGTGCAGCCATAAGCAACAGCATCAAGGGGTACGTCTGGTAAAATCAAACTGGCGCAGTGGCCAATTTGCAGTGCCATAGTGGACAAAGCTTCAGGCGTAACCTCTGCAGCACAGGCAATACGCGCAACTAGCACCTCAACCGCTGAGCCAGCGAATAAATCTCGCCATTCTGCTTCAAGTACCATATCGGTTGCCAGCACCACCAGCCCAATGCGTGTGGGCATGCCTTTTTGCTTCAAAAAACTTGGCGTTAGAGGCTTGCAAAGGTCTAAAAAAGTGGCCATAACATCTTCTCTTACATCATTCACGGCTTATTGAGTGGCGCTGGGCTTTAGACAGCAAGCGATTGCCCAACAAGCTTAAGCTTGCGGCCGCCGCGATACCAAACTTTTCCCCGATGGTTTTTTTGGCAACGTATTCTATTAATAATACATCACTTAGTTTGACTGCTTCTTGTAGCACCTCATCAGAGGTCCCTACCTCATCTACTAATCCCAGATCGATCGCTTGTTGGCCATACCAAACGTCACCATTAGCCACCAGATCAATATTCAAGTGAGGCCTTTGTTGCTTAACCCACTGCTTAAAGAGTTCGTGAGTTTGTTGTAAATCTTCAACAAACTTTTCACGCCCTTTGCGAGTGTTCTCACCCATTACAGTAAGACTGCGTTTGTGTTCACCCGCGGTAAGCACCTCTACATCTATTGAGTGCTTCTTAAGCAGCCTATGTACGTTTGGTACCTCGGCCACTACACCGATAGAGCCTACAAGGGCAAAGGGCGCTGCTGTAATGTGATTAGCCATACAGGCCATCATATACCCGCCACTTGCGGCTATTTGATCAACGCAAATGGTAAAAGGAATGTTGGCTTTATTTAACCGTCCCAGCTGTGATGCAGCTAAGCCATAGGTATGTACCATGCCACCGCTGGAATCAAGACGCATAATCACTTCATCCGTGGTTTTGGCAACAGAAATGATAGCGCTTATTTCATGACGCAAAAACTCTACTGCACTGGCTTTTATATCACCATCAAAGTCTAGTACAAAGGTTCGCTTTTTAACACTAGGTGGTATTTCTTGGCCAGTGCTTGTTGGCGCATCTTCTGTTTTGGCTTTTTTGGCCAGTTTTTTAGCTTCAGCTTTGTTGTGTTTAGCTTCAAGCTTATCTGCTTTTTCTTGGCTCTTGCGCAGCTGTTTAAACTGAAATTTATCCATCATGGCATGATCTAATGTGTCGGTCATGTCTTCAAACTCTTCATTGAGGTTTCTGACCTCTATGTGTCCAGCTTTGCTTTGGTGGCGACGATTTTGTCCAGCCATGATCAAAAAACCAACCACTACAACTATAGCGATACCAAAGGTAATAATTTTTGCTAAAAACAACCCGTACTCATACAAAAAATCTAACACATAACTCTCCAATGTGGTTCTTCGGAACACCAAGTATAGTCTAGTATTCTAGTCTAGTAGGACATAAAACCATACCTAAACCTGTAATAAATTAACCATTCAAACAAGCGTTTGATTTCGCTATCAAAAACCCATAGAATCTAATACACACAATAACCAGTAGGAACAAAAACCATGTCTGTAGCCCAAATTATGGCACAAATGCATACGGCATTCGTCGCTGAAGAAGCTGAAGATTTACAAGCAACCTTTCAATTTTGCATTTCAGATGATGATGATTTTTACATTACCATCGACAATTCTAAGTGCGCGACTGACTTGGGCAACCATGAAGACCCAGAGATCACAATGTCTATGGACAGCCAGACACTTAAAGAAATCGTATCTGGAGAGCTAGATGGTATGGCTGCCTTTATGGGTGGTCGCCTACAAGCTGAAGGCGACGTCATGCTTGGCACTCGCTTAAGTCAACTGTTCAACATGGAGTGAAACGCCTGTTATACCAGCGCGATAACTACCCAGACCTATTTCCCCATACCCCCATCACACGGGCCTCTAGACTAAAATCGTAGAGGCTCTTCATTGTAAATTAGTCCTGATTTATATATACTGTGGCGCCTGTTTGGCAACGGCTCATTCAGTTTAGTTGTTTTTTCGACCGCTTTTTACAACCGCTTAAAGGATCTGTATATATATGCAACAAGTCATTACTCTGCCGCAGGCATTTTGGCGCAATTTTCTTGGCTATTCACCGTCTTGGTACAAACGGGTTATTATCGGCTTTCTAATCCTTAACCCGCTGTTGTTGGTGATCGCAGGGCCTACTATTACAGGATGGGCGTTGATTTTTGAATTCATCTTTACGCTAGCTCTTGCGCTTAAATGCTACCCCCTTCAACCCGATGGTTTATTAGCGATAGAAGCCATAATTATTGGCCTTGCATCACCAGATGGCGTTTATCACGAAGTCAGTAGTAATTTGCAGGTCATCTTGTTACTTATGTTTATGGTGGCAGGCATCTACTTCATGAAAGACATGTTGTTGGCGGTGTTCACTCACTTTCTTGTCGGTGTAAAATCTAAAACCACCTTATCACTTCTGTTTAGTATTACCGCGGCGATACTATCAGCCTTTTTAGATGCCCTAACCGTGACCGCGGTATTGATTAGTGTGAGCGTTGGGTTCTATACGGTATACCATAAGGTCGCATCAGACGCTGGTGCTCACGACCATAATTACCATAATGATGATCATCTTATTGAGTTACATCGTGAAGATTTAGACCAGTTTCGTGCTTTTTTACGTAGTTTG
Organism: Oceanospirillaceae bacterium; assembly: GCA_024686035.1. Classification (GTDB taxonomy): domain Bacteria; phylum Pseudomonadota; class Gammaproteobacteria; order Pseudomonadales; family Balneatricaceae; genus Njordibacter. The sequence goes on along the minus strand of JAIBDW010000029.1, from coordinate 6,002 downwards.
ATGATGCATGGTGCCGTGGGCACAGCCTTGGGTGGCGTAACCACTTTGGTAGGTGAACCCCAAAATCTTTTAATTGCAGAAAAGGCGGGATGGGATTTTGCCACTTTCTTTATGCAAATGGCACCGATTACCATGCCGGTTTTCCTTGTCGGCTTAATAACTTGCTTCTTCATTGAAAAACTCAATTGGTTTGGTTATGGCACCAAATTACCCCACACTGTGCGTACTATTTTAGAAGACTATGACAAAGCCCAGCAAGTTAAGCGAACTACCCGCGATAAGGCCCGCCTAATTGTACAAGTCGCTGTGGCTATAATGCTTGTTTTTGCACTAGCATTCCATGTGGCAGCCGTTGGCCTCGTTGGATTGATGATCATTATTATTCTCACCGCGTTTAACGGTATTACTGAAGAAAGCCAAATTGGTCATGCTTTTGAAGAAGCATTGCCTTTTACCGCATTACTTGTGGTGTTCTTCTCTATTGTTACGGTGATTCACGAGCAACATTTGTTCAACCCGATTATTGAATGGGTGCTCACGTTAGATTTAGCTGTGCAACCCAAGGTATTCTTTGTAGCCAACGGATTGTTATCCGCTATTAGTGATAACGTATTTGTCGCAACTATCTATATAAACGAGGTGGCTGGCGCCTTAGAGTCTGGTTTAATTGATCGAGCCCATTTTGACAAATTAGCAATTGCGATCAACACAGGTACCAACTTACCCAGTGTTGCCACGCCCAATGGTCAAGCTGCATTTTTGTTTTTGTTGACTTCCGCTGCTGCTCCCTTGATTCGCTTGTCCTATGGAACAATGGTATGGATGGCGCTGCCCTATACAATCAGCATGAGTGTTGTGGGGTACTTAGCCATTGCTTATCTGCTTTAGATAATATTAGAGTATAAAAAAGCCGCATCATCGAGTGCGGCTTTTTTGTTTGTGTCAAATTATTTTATTTGGTCGCTAAAATATAGGCTAAATTAGTCCGTATTAGACAACCATAAACACTGATCGCCTGAAGCTTTGGCCACCGTTTGTAGTTTAGCATTATGCGCTGCAATTTCATCACTAGTGGCCATGACCACCGGCAGATCATGGCCTTCTATGCTCACTTTACGGCTAGCAGGAGCCGCAGCGTCGCCTGTGGCCGAGGTTGATTGAGCAGTCCACATGAGATCAGTTTGCCCACCTGTCATCAATAGATACACGTCCGCTAGTATCTCAGAATCAAGCAAGGCGCCGTGCAATTGGCGATGTGTGTTAATAATGCCATAGCGTCGACAAAGCGCATCAAGGTTGTTCTTTTGTCCTGGATGCATGCGTCTGGCTAGCTTTAAAGAGTCTGTTATTTTGCAAATATCTGACACTTTTGGGTATTTTTTGCCTGCCACTTTGCCTGCAATAGCCAATTCATTGTCTAAGAAGCCCAAGTCAAATGGCGCATTGTGAATAATTAGCTCAGCACCGGTAATAAACGCTATGAATTGGTCAGCAATGGCACTAAACAAAGCTTTATCGGCAAGAAATTCTTCAGTGATGCCATGCACTGCCTGTGCCTCCATAGGCACATCGCGTTCTGGTTGCACGTATTCATGGAAGCTCTTTCCTGTAAGGCGCCTATTCACCATTTCTAAAGCGCCAACCTCAATCAGACGGTGGCCCTGTTTGGGCTCTAACCCCGTTGTTTCTGTATCAAGTATAATTAATCGCACAATATCATCCTTTAGTCATGACTGGCTCTGCTGAGCAGCACCTAAGTTTGCCAAATCGTCAGCTATTTCATTTTCCGCATGTCCACTATGACCCTTAACCCAATGCCATTGAACTTCATGAATGGCCACAGCCTCATCTAACATTTGCCAAAGGTCGGTGTTTTTTACAGGTTTTTTGGCAGCCGTGCGCCAGTTATTTTTACGCCAGTTAAAAATCCATTCGGTGATGCCTTTGCGGACGTATTGTGAGTCAGTAGTCAGCTCTACTTTGCATGGCCTGGTCAATGCTTGTAAGCCCTTAATAGCCGCCATAAGCTCCATGCGATTATTAGTCGTTAACGCTTCTCCACCAAATAAGCGTTTTTCTTGATCCTTAAAGCGCATCAGTACTCCCCAGCCTCCTGGGCCAGGGTTGCCTTTACATGCGCCATCGGTAAATAATTCAATATGATCTTTGGTCAATCAACTACTCTCCACGGGGTGTGTATTGCAACTAGGTTGTCTAGCGATTCCGGCTAACCCAAATTTTGGTTTCATCACTTGGGTGCGCCATTTAGGCTTGACTAAATGCACCCTAGCCTCTTGCTTAACAGCCAATAACACATACCCTGTGCAGCATGGGTTCAGCAAATATTTTAGCAAAGGTTTGGCTAGCCATTTATCTGGGCAGTAATGATATACAGGCTTTATATCAAAGTCATCAAAAGTTAAAAGTCTTAACCAATCTTTAAGCCTGCGTTGAGACAAAAAATTTGCCCGCCATGGAACGCCTTTTTTTAGTCTAAGGTGTCGCCATAATCCCCAGAAACTAAAGGGATTTAACCCTGTAATGATTAGGCGCCCACCAGGAGCCATCACCCGCGCAACTTCTCGAAGCACCTGATGGGGGTTATGACTCATATCTAACACGTGTTGCAACACTAAAAGATCAATGGTTTCAGTGGCCAAGGGTAACTGATGGGGATCCATTACAGCATCTGCACCTAGTTTGGTCGCTGAGGTTAAAGTAATAGCGGTTTTTATCGGCGTGGTTAGGGATGAACTTAATTTCGCATTGAGTCCTAAATATACGCTGTAGTGCCCAAAGGCCTTGGGCATTAATGAAACCAATTGTTGCTGCTCTTGGTCGATCAGGGCAGCGCCCTTTGGTGTGTTTAACCATGCGGTAAACTGGCGCTCTTCAAGTGAGTATGAGCGTAAATGAGCTTGATCAGTCATGCTTTATAATAAGCCATTATGGCTCGTGTTGCTTGCGTAATTTCGCTGGCGCCGCTACTCTTATAAAAGAAAAACTTGCAATACAAAAGATTAACTTATGCACCCCATGATTTCACCTCTTAAAATAACCCCTTTGCCCGCATTTGACGATAACTATATCTGGAGCATAGAAACACAAGAATCTGATCATTTTGTAGTAGTAGATCCAGGGGATGCGCAAGTGGTCATAGATCATGCGCTACAAATCCAAAAAAAGTTGTCTGCTATCTTAGTCACCCATCATCATGGGGACCATACCGGTGGTATAGCCAGTTTGACGGCTCATTTTGGCAGTATACCCGTATATGGTCCGCAAAGTAGTCCGTATCAGGGCATATCACATCCTCTTCAAGAACATAGCCGAATTAATGTATTGGGTGTGGCGCTTAAGGTCATAGAAATACCCGGACACACGTTAGATCACATTGCCTATTTTAATCATCAACACGAGCTGCTTTTTTGTGGGGATACTTTATTTTTAGCTGGCTGTGGCCGCGTGTTTGAAGGCACGCCTGAACAGATGCATGATTCCTTAAATAAAATTATGGCCTTACCTCCCACAACAGCTGTTTACCCTACCCATGAATATAGCTTAGCCAACTTAGAATTTGCGATGGCTGTAGATGATAGTAATGTCGCATTAAAGTGGGTACAAAAAAACTGTAAAGAATTACGAGAAAAAAACCAAGTAACATTACCTACCAATCTTGCTCAAGAAGCAGCCATTAACCCTTTTGTACGAGTGGATCACAAAGCAGTAATCAAAAGCGCAGAAAAATACAAAGATCAGGTGTTAAATCAACCAAGCCAGGTGTTCGCTGCATTAAGGCAGTGGAAAAACCAGTTTTAGTCCATATCAGTGTAAAAAACTCAGGAACTATATGAAGACTTAATGATCTATATTGACCTGTGTGCTTAGCCTGCTAAAATTACCGCCTTTTTGCCAATTAAATTGTGACTATTATTTTGATTAAGTTTTTTCTACAGCGTCTTTCTACCTTTTCAAAAAGGCCCTTGTTTTTTTTGGCTTCATTGTTGATTCTTAGCGCATGCCAAACGGCTGTTCTACAACCGCAATTGGCAAATACTCAAGAGAAGTTAAGCGTCAATGTTACGGCAAAAAATATACCTAATGAAGTCGTAGACACCTCTGTAACAAACCAAGTAATCTCTGTAGCACCTCTAACAACTGCAGTAGATGCTGACGTAGATGCGGCAAATACTCCTAAAGCGAATCCAAAAACGCTTACTACAGCTCAAGCAATTGCAGAAAAAATCGTTAATGAAAACACGCTAGGTTGGTCTGAGCTTGATACCGAAGCTAGCACTACTGCGGCTGCACAGTTATTAGCGCAGGTTCAAGAAAAAGCTAACGAAGTCACGTTAGAAAAGACTATTGTAGAAGTTGTACCAGAACCTCTGCCTAAACTAGACCTTTGGCAGATCACTGTGGCCAATTATGATTTAGATGCAGTTGATAATGCCAGAATTGATCAACACTATAATTGGTTCAAAAGCCATAAAGAGTATATGCATCGGGTAACCACGAGGGCCAGTCGTTACTACCACTTCATGCTGCACCAGGCACTGGACAAGTCTCTACCTACTGAAATCGCTCTTTTACCGATAATAGAAAGTGGCTTTGATCCTTTTGCATATTCTTCAGGCCGAGCCTCAGGTGCATGGCAATTTATACCAGCCACTGGCCTAGGTTTTGGCTTAAAGCAAAACTGGTGGTATGACGGTCGTCGGGATATTGTCGCCTCTACTCAAGCTGCCCATTTGTATCTTACACAGCTTCACAAAATGTTTGATGGCGATTGGTTGCTAGCCATTGCCTCATATAACGGTGGCCAAGGCACTGTTCTTAAAGCCATTAAACGCAATAAAAACGCAGGTAAACCCACTGATTTTTGGTCATTGGAATTACCTAAAGAGACCATGAACTATGTGCCTAAGCTGCTGGCTTTATCGCGTATTATTGCTGAACAAGCAGGTACCGACGCCTTATACAGCATCTTGGACAAAGCTTATTTTGAGTCAGTAAGCGTGGGCTCCCAAATCGACCTAGCGCAAGCAGCAGAAATGGCTAACATTACTACTGATGAAATATACCGCTTAAACCCTGCCTTTAACCAATGGGCTACAGACCCGCAAGGCCCGCATGATCTTCTTATCCCTGTCGCACATGTTGAGACCTTTAAGGCCAGCTTATTAGACTTACCCAGCAGTAAAAGAGTGGCGTGGCAACGATATACCATTGTGCCAGGGGATAGCTTACTAAAGTTGTCTTACGATTATCATGTTAGTGTAGATTTGTTGCGCAGCATCAACAATATTGATGGAAATTTGATTAGGGCCGGCAAAACCCTCATGATTCCAGTGGCTAGTAAAGGCGCTGAAGCTTACACCTTAAGTGCGGCTCAGCGTGTGATTAATAGACAAAAACAGATTAATCAAACTCAAGCCAGCGCTCGAGTAGATTATACGGTTAAAAGTGGCGATAGCCTTTGGAAGATAGCCCAAAAGTATAAGGTCAGTGTGAAGCAGATTGCCAGCTGGAATAAGTTGGGCACTAAATCTGTTTTACAAATCGGTGATAAACTAAGTGTATGGCCACGCAGTAGCGGCACCAAACTGGCCTCCTCACAGCGCAAATTAGTAAAGAAGTTGACCTATAAGGTTCGCTCAGGTGACAACTTATCCGCCATAGCCCAACGTTTTAGTGTGACGGTTAAGGACATACAAAAATGGAACCAATCTCTCACCAAGTACTTACAACCTGGACAACAGTTAAGCCTGTTTGTAAATGTGACGAAGCTTAAACAATAAGCCTAAAAAAACCCGCTTTAAGCGGGTTTTTTATGTTTACTAATCAGTAGTCGGCTAAGTTAGAAACTAAGTTATTGACTCAACTACATACTTAGTGAGCTTGTTATAGCTGGTCGTCTACACCTTGCACATACCAGTCCATACCCACAAGATCAAAACCTTCTAGAGTTTGCCCTTCTGGCACGCCAATAGAGCCATCCT
>JAIBDW010000133.1 GCA_024686035.1 Oceanospirillaceae bacterium | reverse complement strand
GGTTAAGTTGGTGTCCATTGCTTTTGTCATTGGTTTGTTAGTTGCATCCATTGTTTGGTGGCAAAGTCAAAACGGCAGCCTGATACCTTCACAGTTAGCCAATACGGCAACCGAAGTAATAGGTGGCGATACTTTAGATGACACATCAACACTTGAACAAGGTGGCTTAGATCTGTCATTGTTGGTTGCTAATGAAGGTGACGTAGAAGCTAGTGTGCCGTTAGAGCAAGCTCAGGCTGTTGTTGATGAAGTGGTTGAAAGCACTTCAGAGCAAGCGCCAGCAGTGGTTCCCGCCATAGTTGATGAGCCTTCTGCAGCACCCATTGTGGAACAAGTTGTGCCACTTGTTGTAGAAGAAGCTGCCGCAGTGCTTGCTCCCAACGAAGCGCAGTTGGTTATGGTTTTTGATAAAGATTGCTGGGTAGAAATTAAAGATGGCAATGGCAAAATGATATTGTCAGATTTGTACTCTGCAGGAGACACGATAGCGCAAGCGGTAACAGCGCCCATTGAAGTGTTATTGGGTCGTTCTTCTGGGGTTGAAAAAATCACGTTTGATGGCCGACTTATTGATCTAGAGCCATATACTCGAAAAGATATTGCGCGCCTTACATTGAGTAAATAACACCCTGATTAGTTAGCGACACCTCCATTAAATTAAGGAACATATTTTGGCGTCTATAAAAGCCATTCGCGGCATGCACGACATACTGCCCGACCAAACCCCATTGTGGCAATTCTTTGAAGCAAAGGTAAAGTTAGTTTTTGACCAGTACGGTTATCAAGAAATCCGTATGCCTATCGCCGAAAAAACCGATTTATTTTGCCGTTCGATCGGTGAAGCGACAGACGTAGTAGAAAAAGAAATGTACACCTTCGCCGATCGTAATGGCGATAACATGACCTTAAGGCCTGAAGGCACCGCATCGTGCGTACGTGCTGCCCAAGAGCATGGTTTAACTTATAATCAAGTACAGCGCTTGTGGTATCACGGCCCCATGTTTCGCTACGAACGGCCTCAAAAAGGACGCCAGCGTCAGTTTCACCAGTTTGGTGCTGAAGTCTATGGTTTAGATGGCCCAGACGTTGATGCAGAGCTGATTATCATGACTGCACGCTTATGGCGTGAGTTAGGTTTGCAAGACGTTGTGACATTGCAACTAAATACGCTAGGAAGTTCTTCGGCTAGGGCCGCTTATAGAACAGATCTGGTGGAATTTCTACAGGCTAATATGCAATCCCTTGATGCCGACAGCCAGCGGCGCGTGAGTACTAACCCATTAAGAGTATTGGATAGTAAGGATACCAACACCCAAGCTTTATTAGACGGCGCACCTGATTTCTATGGTTATCTAGATGATGATTCGCGCAAGCATTTTGAGCGTTTACGCGCGCTCTTAGATGCCGCAGGCGTTAGTTATCAGATTAATCCTCGGTTGGTTAGAGGGTTGGATTACTATGGTAAAACCGTTTTTGAATGGGTCACTGACAAGCTAGGCTCCCAAGGTACCGTATGTGGTGGTGGCCGTTATGACGGCATGATAGAGCAGCTTGGTGGAAAGCCTACCCCAGCAGTGGGTTGGGCCATGGGTGTAGAGAGAATGATTTTATTGTTGCAAGAAATGCAACAAGAACCGGCTAATCTAAGCCAGCAAGCAGATGTTTACTTAGCGCACATTGGAGATGGCGCTAGTGTGCGCACTATGCAGTTGGCTGAGCAGTTGCGTACTGATATTAGTGGCTTGCGCTTATTGTGGCATTGCGGTGGTGGTAGCTTGAAGAGTCAAATGAAAAAAGCGGATCGTTGTGGTGCTAAACTAGTACTTATAATGGGAGACGATGAACTGACTCAAGGTCAAATTCAAATCAAACCATTGCAAGGCCAAGGTGAGCAGCAAAGCATAGCTGTGAGCAAAGTTTCAGCGCATGTGGCTGAGCTTATTAAATAATTATTACAAACAACACGAAGGAGTTTTTGGTTGTGGCCGAAATGAAGACAGAAGAAGAACAAGTAGAAGCGCTAAAGAGCTGGTGGAAAGACAATGGTAAGTCATTAATACTCACCATCGTCGTAGCGCTGGGTGGTGTATTGAGCTGGAATGCGTATCAAGATCACCAAGTTAGCCAAGCGGAAACAGCCAGTGCCTACTTTCAGCAACTGATGAATAATGCGCCTGCTGGCCAATTAAGTGAAACGCAAATAGCGCAAATACGCTATAACAGTGATTTGCTTAGAGCCGAGTTTGATTCCAGTACCTATGCCCAATTTGCTGCCTTGATGGTGGCCCGTGCAGAGGTGCAAGTGGGTGATTTATCTGCAGCAGCAGTGCAACTGCAATGGGTGGTAGATCAGCAAGGTGATGCTGAAGTTAACGCATTGGCTAGCATTCGTTTAGCGAAGGTTTTGGGTGAGCAAGGCCAGCACAGTCAAGCATTGGCGCTGTTGGTCGATAGCGATGATGCTTGGCAGTTAGCCAGGCTGGAAACCCGTGGTGATATTTTTCTTGCCCAAGGCGATGTGGATGCGGCAAGACAAGCCTATACTGCAGCTTCTTTGATTGCTGTTGCAAGTGGCGCAAGCAAGCCTTTATTAGGTTTGAAGCTAGACAATCTGTCACAGTAGTGCCTTGATACGCAGCTAAGAGATGTCCAAAATAATGACGAGCATGGAGATTGTTAAAATGAACGCTAGACCTTTTAGGCTGTTGATCGCAAGCGTAATGCTCATTGCACTTAGTGCTTGCTCGTCATCTGGGGGCAAGTTGCCAGAGCCCACAGAGTTAAAACCCTTTGACTCAAAGCTTGGGCTAGTTAATCACTGGTCAGTGCCTGTGGGTAATACAGCCTTTGCTGGCGACTCAATCTTAACCCCTGTGTTGCTTGAAAACGCAGTGCTTGCTGCTTCTGGAAAGCAACTAGGCTCTTTTAACATTGATGCTGGCCAGATGAATTGGTCTGTTGAGTTTGATGAGCCTGTTACTGCAGGCATAGGCTATGAAAAGGGGCAGCTGTTTGTGGCTTCTCGTAATGGCAAATTAATGGCCCTGAGTAGTTTAGATGGATCTATTTTATGGCAGGTCAATACTTCTAGTGAGGCATTGGCTGCGCCACAAGCTAATAGTCAAATAGTAGTGTTACAAACCGTTGACGGCAAAATAAGTGCATACGCGGTTGAGGATGGTCAATTTCAGTGGTCCTATGCGGCAAGCTTGCCAAGCCTAACCTTGCGCGGCACAAGCACACCGGTC
>JAIBDW010000092.1 GCA_024686035.1 Oceanospirillaceae bacterium | reverse complement strand
TGGACAAATTACACAAATGAGCAGCTATAGTGGTTGAGCCTACGTCTACAGCCACACCGAAGACCGCATCTTTTAAGCCAGGCCATATTGCAACGATTTGTTGACCTTGTCGCACAGCCACTGTTACACCCCACTTTCCAGCCCTTAAAATAGGCTGAATGGTGCTCAACAGCGCCACATCATAAGATAAGTTAAGCAGCTGCCAATCCGCTTCTAGGGCATTCAATAAGCGCCTTAAATCACCCGAGGGGTCATGCATATCCGGCTCTTGCACTTCTACATAATACAAGCGCACTAGCGGATTAATCTCAATGTCATGTATTTCTGCTTCTTTGCGCACCATTTGTTGGTGTACTTGACTCTCAGCAGGCACATCCACCACGATGTCATTCAGCACCTTAGTGTGACAACTTAAGCGTCTGCCGGGTTTGAGCTCACGGCGCTGGGCATACTTAAGCTCTGGAGCAGTGATGGGCTCTAAACTTTGTGCAGTTGAGGTAATGCCAAATTTAGAAAAGTCACCTTCACTAACAAGAATCTGGCAACGACCACAAATACCCCTGCCGCCACACACAGAGTCTATGTCAACATTAAGATAACGAGCAGCTTGCAACAGCGGCGTTCCCACTGGGAAACGCCCACGCTTGCCTGAAGGTGTGAAGACGACTAAAGCATCATCGGTATTAGTTTGACTCATAGGGCCATCTCAATGTTTTATCATAGGGCGTCATGGATTAACCCCATATATTAATATTTTAATTTTGCACAAAAAAGGGCCCACGGGCCCTTTTAATCAATTATTTTGCCACTCGCTTTGCGGGCCTTACGAGGCGCTGCGACGGCGGCCACCAGTACGACCTCCACGAGAGCCAACGCCTACAGCGCTCCGGTCTCGATATGCGTCGATCCAGTCTTTACATTCTGGGTCGTGGCCCATCATTAAGTTACCACCACGTACGCCAAGCATCACTTCTGCATGCATTGGGTTGATAATAGCAGAAGTCATACCCGAGGCAATAGCACAGGCAATAAATGCACAGTTAACGCCGTTACGGTTTGGTAAGCCAAAGCTAAAGTTAGACGCTCCACAGGTGGTGTTCACTTTAAGCTCAGTGCGCAACCGGTGCACAAGCTCCATCACTTGGCGGCCTGATGTATTAATTGCTCCTACTGGCATCACCAAAGGATCTACTACTACGTCACATGCTGGAATACCATAGTCTGCAGCCCGCTGTACAATCTTCTTAGCTACTTCAAAGCGCACGTTAATGTCTTGTGAAATACCGGTCTCATCATTCGAGATGGCCACCACAGCTGCACCGTATTTCTTCACCAATGGCAATACACGATCCAATGACTCATCTTCACCCGTAACTGAGTTTAACAACGCCTTGCCCTTATAAACTGCAAGGCCTGCCTCTAGGGCTTCAATAATAGACGAATCGATACACAGCGGCACATCGACTAAAGACTGAACCAATTGAATGGTTTTTGCCAAAATAGCAGGCTCATCTGCCAATGGGATACCCGCATTGATGTCCAAAATGGTCGCACCCGCAGCAACTTGTGCTAATGCATCAGCCTCTACCCGGCTAAAGTCACCATTTTTCATTTCTTCGGCCAATAGTTTGCGGCCAGTGGGGTTAATGCGTTCACCAATAACGGCAAACGGACGGTCAAAACCAATAACAACTTCTTGGCTAGCGGAGCTGATAATCGTATCAGTCATTTCAAATTCCTACTTAAGTGTCTAATAAAGGCCAGTTTCCTGACCCAAAAAATAAATTACGAGTTAACTGTGAAGCTTTTACCACTGAGTTCAAAATTTCCATCTTGAACCGCATACATCCATGCCGCCGACTTCTTCAGGCCACCCAACGGATACAAGTGACATTGAGCAATCAAACAATCAGGATCCTGATGCATGCCTGTAACAATGTCGCGCATCAGCTGGCTCGGCTCAGAGGATGGGGCATTAACATACTTGCCTAAAAAGGAGTCTTTTAAACCCAGCCTCACCATGTTCATAGGGTTGCGTGTTAAAAAACGTACCGAAGCACCCACGCCACAATGAGCCGCATGGCGCATCAACGTCTTGATGGTTGCAAGACCAGGCACACCTATGTGTATGGGCAGTTCATTGCCTGCAGCACGAATTTCTCGCTCCCAAGCGAAAATAGGCTCCGCTTCAAACACAAATTGTGTGGCTAGATACAAGCTTAAATCGGTTTGTTTAGCAAAGTCGTTCTTTTGTTTAATCGCTAAGGCACAATCAGCTGGACTAATGTCTGGACTACCTTCAGGGTGACCTGCCAAACCCATTTTCAAAATGCCATATTTTTCAAACAAGCCCGTTTGAAGGACTTCAATGGAACAACCAAAATCACCTACAGGAGTCGTCACTCCGCCACCGATCAAAAGCCCTTCGGTTACTCCTGTTTCACCTTGAAGTGATGCAAGATTTTCTTCTAAAAACTTGGCAGACGGTATAGAGCGCGCTGCAAAATGAGGGACCGGGTTAAAGCCTTCATCTTTAAGGCGGCGCACAGTAGCGACTGTGTCTGCAAAATCTGAGCCTGGCAAAAAGGTAACGTATACGGTACACCCAGGCCGCAAAAGTTGCTGAAAATCGGCCACTTTAGCTGCACCACCTGGCGTTACCTCTACTGTGGTTTTTTGCATCAAGTCAATAATGGCTTGTTTTTCTGCAACGGAATTTAGTGCCATGGATACATCTCCAAAAAATGGGGCTATTGATCACCAACTAAGAAGCAATACCGCCTGCTGCCACCAATACAGCTAAGCGCTCGTCTGTATAATCGTTTTCAATCTGTTTTATAGTGGTTTCTAATACAGCCTCTAAATCGTCACCACAGGCGCTAGTGTCACGACGCCACTCTTGCAAATAGCCATCACTGCCATAAAGGCCAGCGCGCATAGCGGCTTTGTCTATGGCTTTTTCAAAACGCTCTTCTAACGGACGCTTTGCACTCGTGCGGCCTTGTTTCACAATGACTTGGGCGGGAATGTCGCGCCACATAACGATGGTTAATTTGGCCATTTTATTACCTGTTCTATGTAATGACTGTAATGAGCGCTGAGTTCTTGTGCCATTTGGCCGTAACCCGTTTCTACTCGCTCGTATTTTAAACCTAATTTTTTTGCTGCTTCTTGTGCAAACTGATCAAGCTGCCGATTTGGCTCTTGCACCAGATAAACTAACTTTGTGTAATGCGCAAACATCACCTCTATTAACTTGGGATGCTTGTTTAAACCCATACCTTCCATGATGAGTTGTTCAAAATGTTTGGCCAGATAATCAGTGAGGTAAAATGTACCTAACTCACGCTGCGCCATGGCTGCAAAGTTTTCACTGCCACTGTAAAACTCATAACAATGGGCCCCAGATAAGCGTTGAATGTTGTATTTTTCCAACACTTTATCTAGCATTCCTCCGGTACCACAATCTCCAAAAGCTGCAAACACATGATCATAGTCTGCAGCGTAAGCTGTCAACCGTTCTTCAACGGCTGCTGGAATTTTATCAGGTCTGTTATGGAGCTCAGCAGGAATTTGCGTTACTTTTAAGTTTTGCCAGCCAGCATTTTTTGCTACTGCCATTACTTCTCTAGCAATGGCACCGCAGGTAATAACCAGCAAGCTAGCAGGCTGCATGGTCAACTCTTTACCAACTTAAGCTGCGCGCTTTGTAGTAATGAATTTCTTTGCTGTTTCTACAGCCACGGCTGCATCGCGACAATAGGCGTCTGCGCCAACGGCATCGCCAAATTCTTCGTTAAGTGGCGCACCACCTACAAGAATAATAAAGTCATCACGAATACCCTGCTCTTTCATAGTGTCAATCACCACTTTCATGTAAGGCATAGTGGTCGTCAATAATGCTGACATACCTAGGATGTCTGGCTTATGCTCTTCTAGAGCGGCAATGAATTTATCTGCTGGGCAGTTAATACCCAAGTCGATCACTTCAAAGCCAGCACCTTCCCACATCATGGCGACAAGGTTTTTACCGATGTCATGAATATCACCCTTAACCGTGCCAATGACGGCCTTACCTACAGGCAATGCACCAGTTTCAGCAAGTAACGGACGTAGAATCTTCATGCCCGCTTTCATTGCGTTTGCAGCCATTAACACTTCTGGCACGAACAAAATGCCGTCACGAAAGTCAATGCCCACAATATTCATGCCACCCACTAATGCTTCGTTTAACACCTTGTCTGGAGCCCAGCCCCGAGCTAATAATATTTCTGTGCCTTCAGCAATTTCATCTTCCATGCCGTCATACAGATCGTCATGCATTTGTGACGTAAGATCTTCGTCACTAAGACTATTAAGGTCAAGATCATCTTCATACTGGTCTTCAGACATAGATTGTACTCCTGCAATAAACATGGCATTAGATTGAGGTTTCAACTAATGGCAATAGATGGTCGCTAGATTATCTAGGATGGCCTTTTTGAGCTAACTTGCCTACGACAGAGCGTTATCGAAACGCGACTCTTTAGACATCCGATTACTTCCAAGCGATGATCTATTATAACACTAGCAAAGCCTTGTCTTGCGTGAGTATTATCCAAGTGGCCTGAATCAAATTCATGTCATGATCAGCATCCATTTGCGCCTGTGTTCAGTTTTACCAAAGCAACGGCCTAACATGCTAATGGAATTTAATATAAAATAGCCCAGCAACGAGTATGTCTATTATTGAAGACCTCCTAAATAGACTGTTTTTTTTACCACTAACATGAGCTATCCATCATGGCACACCTTATCGACGGCAAGCAGTTTGCTGCCAAACTTCGTGAAAAAATGACCGGACAAATTGCCTCCATTAAAGCAGATCACAACATCGTACCAGGCCTTGCGGTTGTGCTAGTGGGCGAAGATCCAGCCAGCCAAGTGTATGTGCGCAGCAAGGGCAAACAGGCCAAAGAGTGCGGCATTACGTCGATTGAGCACAAGCTAGAAGACACAACTTCTCAAGAGTTTTTGCTTAACCTAATCAATGAAATGAATAATGATCCCGCCATCAACGGTATCTTGGTGCAGCTACCTTTACCTAAGCACATTGACTCAGCCAAGGTGCTTGAAGCTATAGACCCTGCCAAAGACGTGGATGGTTTCCACCCCATTAACGTAGGGATGTTATCTACTGGTGGCAAGGGTATGGTTCCTTGCACGCCACTTGGCAGCTTGATGATGCTGCAAGATTACCATGGTGACCTAACAGGCATGAGTGCTGTGGTAGTGGGACGCTCTAACATCGTCGGCAAGCCTATGTTTAATCTGTTGCTCCAGCAAAGCTGCACCGTGACTATGGCGCACTCGCGCACTAAAAACATTGAAGCAGTGGTGCGTGAAGCAGACATTGTTGTAGCCGCTGTAGGCGTGCCAGAGCTTGTCAAAGGCGATTGGATAAAGCCAGGTGCCACCGTAATAGACGTTGGCATTAACCGCATTCAACTGCCAGATGGCAAAACCAAACTCGTCGGTGATGTGGACTTTGAAAGTGCGCAAAAAGTAGCTGGCGCCATCACCCCTGTCCCAGGTGGTGTGGGCCCAATGACCATCGCATGCTTACTGTATAACACCATGGTGGCCACCTGCCGCCATAACAACCTAGAGCTACCTGCTGCATAAAGCAGGCAGCGTCAGCATCGTTGTTAAAGGCCTCTTTGAGGCCTTTTTTATGCCCCCATCGTTTTTATACCTATATTCTAGTTATGAGGGCGTGTAGTTTTCGCCTACTGAGCTTGCACAAATGCGGCTTAATCGATTAAAAGAAAAACCGGTCGATTCATGCCAGTCATTAAAGCACCGCTGAACCTTAGCCAGATCACTTTTATTGCTAGGTTCATTAGCTATCTCCAAACCCGCACCTTGTAGACATGTCACCACATCATTGGTAAGCATAAAGGTATCCAAGCCCATTT
The DNA here is from genome assembly GCA_024686035.1 of Oceanospirillaceae bacterium. Lineage (GTDB taxonomy): Bacteria > Pseudomonadota > Gammaproteobacteria > Pseudomonadales > Balneatricaceae > Njordibacter. The sequence continues at coordinate 1,076 of JAIBDW010000092.1, read as the reverse complement.
GCCTTAGCATCCTGGGCCCACTCATGCCACCAAGCCTACAGCCTCTCTTCTTTAAATGTCGATAAAGCCCAATAAGGTCTTGTTTTGGCCACTGCGCTAAAAAAGCAGCAAAGCTCTCATGCTCAACACCGATATCGACAATGTAGCTGGCATTTTGAGGCACGCTCATTATTTTTTGCATGTTGCGCACAATACGCTTATCAGTGCCAAATTTTTCTAGCTGTTCTGGGCTTAGTAGAATGATTTTTTCAGGGTCAAACCCAAAAAAAACCGTTTCAAAATCATCCCACTTATTTTCTATTACTCGCCACACAAAGCCGGCTTGAAACACCACCCTAGTCATCATCGATAAAAACCGGTCATCACTTTGTGATAGGAAAGCAGCCTTAGACAAAGGCTCATAGATCATCGCCTCAAGACCACTCTCGCCGCCCTTGCGATAAAGTGCCCTTTCAAGAATAGGCTCAAATTTTTCCATCATTAATCTCTAATACCCAATTTAATGACCCACAATACAACAAACGCTAGGCATAAAAAAGGCCTCTAAAGAGGCCTTTTCCTGATTTACAAACGCTTACTTATAAACAGGGAAACGTGCGCAAAGTGCAGACACTTTATCACGCACTTGAGTGTTAATTGCTTCGTCGTCAATATTGTCCATGACATCACACATCCAACCTGTAAGATCGCGCACTTCATCAGCGCCAAAACCACGAGAGGTCACAGCAGGTGTGCCTACACGGATGCCCGAAGTAACAAATGGAGACTGTGGATCGTTAGGTACAGAGTTTTTGTTCACAGTGATGTGAGCCTTACCTAACGCCGCGTCAGCAGCTTTACCGGTAATCCCTTTTGCAATCAGATCAACCAGCATTAAGTGGTTCTGCGTGCCGCCTGAAACGATCTTATAGCCTCGTTCTTGAAATACTTGAGCCATCACCTTAGCATTCACACAAACTTGACCTTGATATTGTGTAAATTCTGGTTCTAACGCCTCTTTAAATGCCACAGCCTTAGCAGCAATTACGTGCATTAAAGGGCCACCTTGTTGCCCAGGGAATACTGCTGAGTTAAAT
>JAIBDW010000150.1 GCA_024686035.1 Oceanospirillaceae bacterium | reverse complement strand
CTAAAAGTGGAGCGGGTTGCAAACACCCCCATTTTTTTATTGCCCCCAAGCCTTGGAGGTCTCACTTTGGGCTTCCAGCCGTGTTCAGCGGTGTGATGAAAGATAAAATTTAGCCATATGTGCGAGAACTCCTCCAGCCCAGCGACAGTGTTGGCTTGGTTGTAAGGAGCAAACAGCTCTATTTGTGCTAAAGCAGCAGGCACCAGGCCAGGTTGACGAGGGGTGGCAAATTTTTCTTTGAAGCAAGAGTGAATGATGCCTATGGGAGTGACTTCAATAGATGTTGCATCATTGGTTGGTGATGAGTGCGCTGGTGGAATTTGGTCTGTGGGCATGATTAGATGACTTATTCACTGTATTTTGGCTGACGCCAAGGGTTAAGCTGGTTACAATAGCCCTAGTTTAATCGTCTCGTTTAGGAAAATATATGGCTCGCAAGCCCTACGTTAAAGCCAAAGCCATGCAAGGCCGTGGTCATCTTCAATCGGTTACCAGCGATGGCCCCCATGTCGAATGGCTAGGTATGCCAGAATACTACATCCACACCCTAGTGATAGCAGATCAGGAATACGCTTATTTCTCCGCTGGAAAAGAGCTGGAATTTGAAATAGGCGCTTATGTGTGTTTTCGTTTTAGAGAATCTAAAAAGGGCTTTTATATCGAAAAACGTTCATTAGGTATCGCCATTGACCCTGCAGAGTACATGCGCCAGCTTGAGTCTAGTAGTGAATGAAAAGTAATATATTCTCACCTTTACCAATCAATGATCACACCTGTGGCTGGAGCCAAGCGCTTACGCCACGGCAGCCAAGCCTGCCTTAACAGGTGAGCAGACAGCAGATTTTGTGGTGGTAGGTGCAGGATATACAGGTTTGTCGGCTGCTAGAAAATTTGCTGAACTTAATCCTAATGCTCACGTTGTTATTATCGATGCGCAACGAGCAGGTGAGGGAGCCAGTGCCCGTAACTCTGGTTATTTGGTAGATTCCACCCTTAATGATGGGCACATGTCAGACACTGGTTTGCAGCAGTACCGAGAAAAATATGCCCTTAATAAGGCCGGTGTAGACTGTGTGGAGCAGTTAGTAAAAGACCATAATATAGACTGCGATTGGGATGCCAGTGGTAAATTTCACGCTACAGCGGTGCCTGCCCATGAAGCAAAGCTACAGCGTTTTAGCCAGCTGCTAGGAGAGTTAGATTTAGAGCATCGTGTGTTAAACGCGGCGCACCTCAAACAGCGCCTAGGCACTTGTTACTATACCCAAGCTTTGTGGACAGCAGGCGGCGTTATGCTGCAGCCTGCCAAGTTAGCAAGGGCTTACATTGAGTTATTGCCAGACAGGGTAATACTATACGAAAACAGCCCTATGCTTACGTGGAAAAAACAAGGCACTGATTTTTTAGTATCTACGCCTATGGGCCAAGTAAAAGCGCCAAACATGTTACTGGCTGTTAATGGTTTTATGGCCAGTGCCAAAGTGAAGCGTCAACGCGCATTTCCCCTTACACTCACTGCAAGCATGACTAGACCACTAACGGACGCTGAATATGTTTCTCTAGGCAGCCCAAAAGCATGGGGCTTACTATCTGCTCAAGCCATGGGGGCAACGGTAAGGTTGACCCAAGATCGACGTATTATGGTACGCAATACCGCTGAAGTTTGGCCCAAAATGAATATGTCAGCCCAGCACCTTGAGAAGCGAAAAGCCTTTCACCTTCGTGGGCTCAAACGCAGGTTCCCGCAGCTGTGTGATGATCTGTTTGATAGCTGTTGGTCTGGTATTACCTGTATTAGTGGTAATAACGGCCAAGTGTTTGATCAGCTAGATTCCAAACTCTTAGTAGCAGGATGCTATAACGGCGGTGGTATTGGTTTGGCGACCTTGTTTGGGGAGCAAATGGCATACCGCGCTAGTGGGCAAATGACGGATATGATGGCCATGATAGAAGCCAGACCTAAGCCTAATACCTTGCCT
>JAIBDW010000110.1 GCA_024686035.1 Oceanospirillaceae bacterium | reverse complement strand
CCCAAGGCCCATTAACAAAGGAGGTATCTCTTGCATGTTGAAAGTGACCACAGCTTAGCTGTGCAAGCCAATCACTTTCTTCATCAGTATGGTAACCCGTGATCCTTTGTTGCATAGGCTTTGCAATACATCATGTCATGATACGGTTTCTTTGTACCTAGAACCAAGTTTTATTAATCTGCCTAACGGGCACTTCTCAAACCTTACGAGAATCCAATAACAAATAGCTATTACAAGATATTACCATTTTAAAGTAAAATCAACTATTGCGCCCTAGTAACTCATCGGCACTTTAAATAGCCCTATAGCTCATGACATGGCTAAGGTTTTAAAAAAGCTAACTTAAAGCGCATATTTTCTATTCTAGGCTCTAATCTAGCACCAAAATGCGCCACTGTGGTTTCCCACTGATCTGTAGGCACTGCCAAAAATACGCCTTGTTGCTGCATCACTAAGTTTTCTAGTTGGCCCATTTTCACGGGTTTAGCTTTATCATGGCTATAAAAACGTGCAGAAAACTCTAATTTTGGAGTCAGATAGTAGAGCCTAGACCAATTGGAGTTATCACCAATTTGAGGCTGCTGCGCCACATATTCGGCAATCCTCTTTTCAGTTTTCATCAGGTCATTATTGTTGGCGATAAATCCACTAAACAAGAGCCCAGCGATAGGCATAAACCACATTATCAAGATAAAGCCGAGTTTGCGCCAGTGTTGGCCGTTATTAAGTTTCACCATGGCCCAACCCATAAGTAGTGCAAAAGCCGGCATAGATGGAAGTACATAGGTCCAGATCACGTTGCCTGCAGTGGTGAAGAACACTGGAGTCACCAAGGCCCATAACAACACATAAATAACCACTGGCTGTTTAAGCGCATACCACAGCGTTTTACGCGAGGGTATTGTAAGCATATGGCCTGCCAGTAAAAAGAGCGCCAAAGGCCCCCAAGGGAAAGAACCTGCAAGCCAATGCAGCCAGATCATACCTTTGACTTCTTTGTGTGCATGGCCATACAAATCACCCACCCAACCTGGGTCTACAAAGCGCATAAAGTGTTCACCCACAATAAAGTAGTTGATAAAGCCTGGGGTCTTAAGTTCGGCTAGTATGTACCACGGCAAAGCAATCACCGCAGTAAGCACGGTGCCTTTGATCCATGGCATGGTGCGCAGGTAATGCATAAGTTTGCCTTGGAGTAGCACCCACAGGCCTATAGGTGCCCCGGCAATCACGATTGCCAAAGGGCCTTTGGCCAATAGACCAATACCTAAACCGATAAACAAACCATAGCGCCAATACCAAGCATCTTCTTTGGGGGCCAGATAAAACGCCGCCATGGCCCACGTGGTGCCCAAGGTTAGATATGGGTCAGTCATCACTGTGCCCGCGGCTAAAAAGGTAAGCAACATGCTGCAATACACGATAACACTTGCAGCAGCGACTTGGGTATTAACAGCAGATGCCGCCATGCGCCACAGCATCCACGCCGTCGCAATAAAGGCCAGCAAAGCGGGCAAGCGACCCGCAAATTCATTGATGCCAAATAATTTAAACGATAGTGCTTGCGCCCAAAAAGACAGAGGCGGCTTACCCCAAAAAGGCACACCTGGTTCAAACCATGGGGTGATCCAATCGTTAGTTGTTAGCATTAAGCGGGCAATTTCGGCATACCTTGGCTCTGTAGTATCAGCCAATGGCACCACTGCCATGGCTATTATTCGCACTAATAACAAAGTACCTAATAACCAAATTAGATTAGTCCGTTGCAACATTAACTGGTGTTCCTTGTGTTTGGGTAGCGCTTTGGTGACTAGAGCTTTTAACTGTTTTTTGCACCACGTCTTGAATAATAAATAGTGGCCGTTGTTTGGCCTCAAAATAGGTCTTGCCTACATACTCGCCCAACACGCCTATGGAGAGTAGCTGCACGCCTCCTAAAAACGTGATCATCGCAATGATAGAAGGATAGCCATCTAAGTCATTACCAAAAGCTAGGGTTTTAAACACTATCCAAAAACCAAATATGCCACCTAATAAAGCGGTGACTAAGCCTAAAATAACCATCGCTCGAAGTGGCGCTATTGAAAATGAGGTAATGCCTTCAAACGCTAGGCCAAACAAGTTGAAATAGTTCCACTTAGTTTCACCCGCAGCACGATCTGCCACATCGTACTCCATCACGTGAGTGGGGTAGCCCACCCATGCAAATAAGCCCTTCATATAACGGTTACGTTCTGGTAAGCGGTTAAGCGAATCTAAGGACCTGCGACTCATGAGACGAAAATCACCCGTATCCTCTGGGATACTCATGGGCCCTGTAATACGATTCATAATACGGTAATAAAAATATGAACCAAGCTGTTTAGCACGCGATTCCCCTTCTCTATCGCGCCTTTTCATGGCGACAATGTCTGCGCCATCACGCCACTTTTGTAACATGTCTGGAATGAGTTCAGGTGGGTTTTGTAAGTCGGCATCCAGTACAATAATGGCCTCACCACAGGCATGCTCTAAACCTGCAGAAAGCGCCGCTTCTTTGCCGAAATTACGGGAAAAAATTAACGCTTTTATATGGTCGTTATTCTGCGCTTGTTCGATCAGGTACTTTGAGCTGGCGTCTTTACTGCCATCATCTACCATCACCATTTCATAGGGTAAATTAACCTCTTCCATCACCTTTGTGACTCGCTCAAACAACAGTGGCAATACGTCTATTTCATTATACACTGGAATCACCAGCGAAATGACAGGCGTGGTTGCCGTTTGATCTACATCATCTGTTTGACTGGCGGTGTTATTTTGCACGAAATACAACCTTTTTATATAACAAGAAATTAACCACCATAACCACCCCTGTGGTCACTACTTGTGCAATTAATGGGTCTGAAAATAACCCACCATAAAGACTGTAGAATAACCCCAAATTTAACACAAAGCTGAGCAACACTGCAGGCAGATAGGCCAACAATGCTTTTTTATGTTCGCGCTTGGTTTTTAAGGTGAAAAAATACTGTAAAAAATAGTTCACTATGGCGCCTAAAAAAGCCCCGATACTGGACGCCAAAACAGCTTCTACTTGCAAGGTAAGCAAGCCCCAAAACGCGCCCCAGTGCACTGCCGTAGCAATGCCACCACTGATCAAAAAGCGAAGAACTAATTTAACAAGTGTTAACAGCGATGCTACGTTTGCCATTTAAAATGCCAGGTATAAGTACGGGTATGGCTAAGAGTGCAAAATTATAAAATAATTCCCCACTTAGAACAATGAATCAATACATTAGCATAGACCCTGATTAGCTGCTTAGGATATAGTGCGGCCATGTTAAGTGAACAATAGGTCTTGGCTGATGAGTAAACCTCCAAAAATATTATTAATTGCTGGCTTGGCATTGGTTGGCGCCTTAAGCACGTATACCTATCTGGCCAAGCAAGCTAGCTGGGGCTCTTACACTAACAAGTGGTACACCCAAAGCCAAGTAAATCAGGGGCAGGTTTTATTTGCAGATCATTGTGCAGCTTGTCATGGTGTAACAGGTCAAGGCGCCAATAACTGGACACAACCAAATGCTTTAGGGGTTCGTCCAGCGCCACCATTAAATGGCAGCGGTCATGCTTGGCACCATTCGTTAGCAGATTTAGCTCAAACCGTTGAAAATGGCCGCGGCCTTATGCCTGCTTGGAAAGGCACCCTTAGTGAAGCAGAAATCATCGCCACCATAGCTTGGACTCAAAGCCTTTGGCCTGATGTAATATATACGGCTTGGTCAAAGGCAAACCCATGAGCCAACGGCCCCACAATCAATCGCCTGACACAAAATCTAGCGCGTTGTTATATCGCAATGGCGCCATTATGGTGATTATATGTGGCCTATTATGGAGCAGCGCCGGTGTGGGCGTTCGCTATATAGATGCAGCTACAGGTTGGCATATTGTCTTTTTCCGCTCGGCTGGCTTAGTGCTCACAATATTAACGGTGATGGCATGGCGTAGCAAAGGGGATTTAATCACCCCCTTAAAGCGCACCAATAAGCTGAGTGTATTGGCTGGCCTATTTATGGGCGCTTCATTTTTTGGCAATATTTTTGCTTTGTTGTATACCAGCGTAGCCAATGTCACCTTTATATTGAGCGCATCACCTTTTATAGCCGCATTACTTGGCTGGCTTATTCTGGGTGAACGCGTGAAAAAACGCACTTGGGCAGCGATTGCACTCACAAGTGTTGGGGTGAGTATCATGGTAGGCAATACCTTAAGTGGCGACGGTATTATCGGTATGGCTTTTGCGTTGATGATGGCCGTTTGTTATGCCGCATTCACAGTCATTATGCGCCGTGGTAAGAGCGGGGATATATTACCTGCTGCACTGATAGCAGGTGTTTTTTCCATGCTAGTCGCTGCTTATGCGATTGATGATTTTTCCGTAAGCTGGGCAGATTTTGCCATTTGCATCGCTTTAGGTTTTTTCCAAATGGGTCTAGCAATGGTGTTGTTTATTGCAGGTTCAAAACACGTGCCAGCAGCAGAGCTAACACTACTTACCATGCTAGAAGTAATTTTAAGCCCAATTTGGGTTTGGTTATTGTTCAACGAACACCCAGGCTATTGGACACTGATAGGTGGCAGCATCATCATGCTAGGCGTTTTTATACAGGCCGTTGGCGCCAAACGTTCAAAGCCAAAGCCAAAAATAGCCTAACTATTTGCGCAAGCTAGGCTTAAACAAACGCAGGCGGTTAGCATTAGTCACCACAGTGACCGAGGATAACGACATGGCCAAAGCCGCAAGCATGGGGCTAAGCAACACACCCGTAAATGGAAAGAGCAAGCCTGCTGCTATAGGAATACCCAAGCTGTTATAAGCAAACGCTCCCCATAAATTTTGTTTAATGTTGCGCAAAGTGGCTTGGCTTAATTCGATGGCATCTGCCACCCCGTGTAATGAGCTATTAAGTAAACATAAATCCGCACTTTCAATAGCCACATCAGTGCCTTGGCCCATGGCAAAGCTTACATTAGCCTGGCTTAAAGCAGGGGCATCATTTATGCCATCTCCCACCATAGCCACCACCTTGCCTTGGCCTTGTAAGCGTTTGATATGGTTAAGCTTATCTTCTGGCATCAGCTGCGACGCATAATCATCCACACCCACTAAACTGGCGACATGTGCAGCTGTAGCTTGATTATCTCCTGTGAGCATCATCACTTTAATGCCCTGTGCTTTAAGTCGTGCTATTGCCTTGGCACTATCTGGTTGCACGGCATCTTCAAGCCCAAAACCGCCGATTAGCACGCCTTGATGAGCCACTAATACTAAGCTTCTACCGGCGTTTTCTTGAATATCCAACCACTCTTTTGCAGCATCAATATCTACCTTTTGGGTGTG
>JAIBDW010000093.1 GCA_024686035.1 Oceanospirillaceae bacterium | reverse complement strand
TGAATTCACGAGTCGTCTGTTTGATCGTTGCCTAAACAATGTTTAGGTCTTATTGCCAATCCAACAAACGCCCACACGAATTACTTGATTAAATTGTTAAAGAGCGGTCGGTTAAGTGAGCTGCTGTGAAGCTGTGCGCTCAACCGAGGTGGCGTATTCTATAGACCTGAGTTTATTTGTCAACACGCTTTTTCAAAAAAACTTAATAAATACAAAATTAATTTATTCTAAACCAATAACATCAATAATTGGTCAAAAACCAACCACTTAGATGGCAATTAATTAGCTGCCCCAGTGCAACAGATGGAACAACTTTTTACCACGCTTAATGACATGATATTGTTCATGCAGCCCTGAAGAAGGCGTTAATTGCATATTAACATCAACGATTTTTTCACCATTGACGCTAACTGCATTGTTACTGATAAACTCTCTGGCCATTTTATTTGACTTAGCCAGACCAGAATCAACCAAAGCCTGGACCAACGTCATGGTTGTTTCGCTTGTGTTTGATGCCGGCATGCCATCAAGGTAAAGCTGCTGCAAATCTTCCTGTGTGAGCTGCTCAAGCCTGCCTGAAAATAGCGCCTCACTAATCCTCAAGGCGGCCTGCAACCCGTCCTCACCATGCACCAGTTGAGTCACTTCACCTGCCAATACGCTTTGCGCTTGCGGCTTCCCTTGGGCAACCTTGTCTTGCTCTTCTATAGCCAGCATTTGATCTTCTGGCAAAAAGGTAAAGAACCGCAAAAACTTATACACGTCCGAGTCTGCTGTGTTAATCCAAAACTGGTAAAATGCATATTGTGAAGTTTTCTTAGCATCCAACCAAATAGTGCCACTTTCTGTTTTACCAAATTTAGTACCATCAGACTTGGTAACCAAAGGTAGCGTTAAACCAAAGACTTGAGCTCGATGTTGACGGCGGGTTAGGTCGATTCCTCCAGTAATATTCCCCCATTGATCACTACCACCAATTTGAAGGGTGCAATTATATTGCTCATATAGCTGGGAAAAATCGAAAGATTGCAAAATCATATAAGCGAACTCAGTAAAAGAAATGCCTTCACCATCTCGCTCTAAGCGCTGCTTTACCGACTCTTTTTGAATCATTGAACTAACGGAAAAATGCTTTCCTACATCGCGCAAAAATGTGAGCACATCCACATCTTTGGTCCAGTCGTAATTATTCACTACCAGCGCACTATTGCCTTGGCCATTGAAGTCGATAAAGGCGGATACTTGAGCCTTAAGACGGGTGACCCACTGATTAATAATATCCACGGTATTAAGCTTACGCTCTTGAGATTTAAAACTAGGATCGCCAATCATACCCGTAGCTCCGCCCACCAGCGCTAGTGGTTTATGACCCGCCTGCTGAAAACGCCTAAGCACTAACAAAGGTACTAAGCTGCCTATATGCAGGCTATCAGCTGTTGGATCAAACCCGCAATAAAGCACCCGCGACTCCTTTAAGTGCTCTTTAAGCTCTTCAGGCGCGGTCATTTGGTTAACCAGTCCACGCATTTGTAAATCGGCGAGTAAGTTAGTGTCTGTAGCAGTCATAGTATTAAGTCGCTTAATTAGGGCATTAGTTTAAAGTACTCGAGCCAGTCAACAACGGCAAACTGGAAAGCCGTGTATTCTAGCTTGAATCAGGGTCAATAGAAAAGCATGGAGTCCAAGCTCTGTATACTCATTTTGATCTTCAATAGGCTATGCATAACATTCAGGCATGTTATGATGTAGTACTTAGGCGGTTCCTATTTCCCAAATTTGTTACATCCACTCCTTATGATAACCCTTCCAAAATTACTGCAACATTTTCCAAAGCTCTATGTGCGTGTCTTGGCACTTTTGATGTTGGTAATGCTAGTGATCAGTCTTTGGCCAGCCTCGCAGCCAAAAACGCCGGCAAACACCAGTACCCAAGTACTGGATTTAAGCCCAAAGTTACCCATTGAAGACACCCAAAAACCGCACCTAGAGTCACTTTCAAACGATTCTGAAGAGTGGACTTCTGTTAATGTTAAGTCAGGCGATAGTCTTAGCAGTTTATTTCAACGTGTTGGACTATCTGCCCAAGATGTCTACCGAGTCTCTCAAGCCACCAAGAAAATCAAGGCATTAAGCCCTCTATTTCCAGGTGATACTTTAGACTTTTTAATAGCAGATGATCAGTTAGAGAAAGTTCGCTTAATTAAAACCCCATTACTGCAAACCATTGTCCAACGTCAAGATGGAAGCAACTACACCGTTGAAATTATTACCCGAAAACCCGACATCGAACCTCGTTTTGTACAGGGTGTTATTAAGAGCTCGCTATTTGTAGATGGACAAAATGCGGGGTTGAGCCAGAAAAAGCTAATGCAACTGGCGACAATTTTTGGGTGGGACATCGATTTTGCTTTAGATATCCGTGAAAACGATCAGTTTGCACTTATTTACGAAGAAAACTACCTAGATGAAGCGCTCATTGGCGAGGGCGACATCCTCGCTGCACAATTTACTAACAGAGGCAAAGTGTTTAACGCCATACGCCACAGCGATGGCAATTATTACTCCCCAGAAGGCTACAGCATGCGTAAGGCATTTTTACGTAGCCCAGTGGATTTCTTTCGCATCAGCTCAAAATACAACCCTAACCGCAAACATCCTGTACTTAAAACAGTCCGTCCTCACCGAGGTGTTGATTATGCTGCCGCTACCGGAACACCCATCAAAGCATCAGGTGATGGCAAGGTAATTTGGCGAGCCACCAAGGGCGGCTATGGTCGCACGATCATCATACAACACGCGGGTATCTACACTACCTTGTATGCGCACATGTCTAAATACAATAGCAAAGTGAAAAAAGGCAGCCGCGTGAAACAAGGCCAAGTCATTGGCTACATTGGCTCTTCTGGATTGGCAACAGGCCCACACTTACACTATGAGTTCCGCACCAATGGCGTTCACAAAAACCCACTTAAAGTGAAGCTGCCTCACGCGCAACCGCTTAACAAAGAACAAATGGAAGATTTTCAGCCGGTTGCAAGCAACCTAATTGAGCTACTAAACGCTTACCAATTAGGCTCACCTTTAGCATCTATTTAGTGCATCACCGGCGCTTAGGGTATTTAGATAGAGAAGCTTGATCCACAACCACAAGTGGTCGTTGCATTGGGGTTGCTGACAGAAAACTGTGAGCCTTGTAGGCTTTCTTTGTAATCAACTGTGGCGCCCATCAAGTACTGAATTGACATTGAGTCTACCACCATAGTGACTTGACCATTTTCAATTTGGGTGTCATCTTCGGCCACTTTATCATCGAATGTAAAGCCGTAAGAAAAACCAGAGCAGCCGCCACCAGTAACATACACACGCAACCGCAAATCTTGGTTATCCTCATCTTCCATCAAATGGGTCACTTTTTGTGCCGCTGAATCAGTAAAACCCATCGCCGGTGCTAAGGCATCAAATTCATTTTGTTCTTGTGTGTGGGGCATTGCCAATCTCGTTACATATTCTGGGTAGGAATTATGCGCTTAGCCTAGTATTTTAGTCAAGTATTGGTGCAGGCTATCTGCACTTCATTTGCTGCATTAATTGGGCTCAAACTAAGCGCCATTGAGCGTTTTTTATAAGCCTTACTAATCCCTAAATTAGAGCGCTCAATTAAGGTGCTAAAGGCACTATGTTTAGGCCCGCCGTCTCTTTTAAGCCCAACATCAAATTCATATTGTGGATAGCTTGACCAGCAGCACCTTTAACTAAATTATCAATTGCAGACAAGATCACCAACGTATCTTCACCTTGAGGCTGATGCAAGGCGATTCGGCACATATTTGAACCCCTTACACTGCGCGTTTCAGGATGACTATCTATAGGCATGACATCCACAAAGGGATGGTCTTTATAACGCCTTTCAAATAGCCCTTGAACAAAATCAAGTGAATGCTCACTGGCTTTTAAGCGTGCATACATGGTGGCATGAATGCCTCTGATCATTGGTACCAAATGGGGCACGAATGTCATACCAACAGCGCCATCATTAGCCACACAAAGGCGTTCTTTTATTTCTGGCAAGTGTCTATGCCCGGCTACACCATAGGCTTTAAAACTATCCCCAGCTTCGCACAACAAACTCCCTACGGCTTCCCCACGGCCAGCGCCACTGACACCAGATTTACAATCTGCTACAAGATATTGAGTATCAATTAGACCCTGCTCAATTAATGGCAATAATCCAAGCTGCACTGCCGTTGGATAACATCCTGGATTGGCGACCAAGTCAGCCCCAATAATGCTTGCTTTATTAACCTCAGGCAAGCCGTAAACGGCCTCGTCCAAAAGCTCTGGGCATGCATGCTCCATGCCATACCAATTCGACCAAACACTAACATCTTGAATACGAAAATCAGCTGCCAAATCAATAACCTTACAACCCAATTCAAGCAAATCAGGTGCTTGTTTCATCGCCACTCCGTTTGGAGTCGCAAAAAACACCAAGTCTGCCTGAGCTAAGGTTTGTGTTGTGGGCTTAGTAAAAGCCAAATCATATTCTCCGCGCAAACTTGGATATATATCTGCAACGGCCCTACCCGCCTCTGAACGAGAAGTGATAGCACAAACTTCAACTTCAGGGTGACGGGCCAAAAGGCGAAGTAATTCAACGCCTGTATATCCAGTACCGCCAACAATAGCAACTTTTTTCACACTAACTTCCTTTTATAACGAATCAACTACAGCCATAATAATAGACAACGCTTTAAAGCAAAAGGCCTGAGTGTCAATAATCACAATGAACCCATTAGCCACAAGCAATCATATAAGGCAAACTTACAACGACTAAGCTCACATTTACAATGTAATACAACTTTTACTGAGTGTTTATTATGACCAATACAAAACAGATACGAAAGTCTAGACTCAAGCAAACCTCCTTTGGGGTGAGCCACTTTCGACGCCGTCTCGCACACAACGACGCCCTGCTTCAAAACAGCATACTAGGACTAGTCACAGGTGCGGCCGCTGCATTGGTGATTATTGCTTTTCGCAGTTTATTTGAAATACCTCTAGGGCACTTGCTTCCTGGGGGCACTGCCGAAAGTTTCGAAAGCTTAACGCCTTTTTGGTATTTTTTCCTTCCGGTCATTGGGGGGTTGATCATTGGACTTTGGCTCATGCTATTTACTCCTGAAAATCGAAAGACAGGCGTCACCCATGTAATGGACCGCATGGCCTACCACCAAGGAAAAATGCCGTTCAAAAATGCCTTAGTACAATTTATTGGCGGTGCTTTGGGTGTTTTAACGGGTCAATCTGGTGGCAGAGAAGGCCCAGCCGTCCATCTAGGCGCAGGTGCAGGTTCACAAATAGGCCGTATTTTTCACCTGCCTAACAATAGCCTTCGCCTTTTGGTGGGATGCGGCACCGCGGGAGCTATAGCAGCATCTTTTAATACGCCAATGGCTGGTGTTATCTTTGCCATGGAAGTGGTCATGCTTGAATACAGCATTATTGGCTTTACTCCAGTGATCATTGCATCTGTCAGCGCGACTTTATTACATAACACTTTGTATGGCGCAGAGATGGCGTTTATGGCACCTGAGATGAGCATGGTAAACATGCAAGAAATGCCTCTGATTTTAGGTTATGGTGTGATACTCGGCGCAATGGCTGCGTTATTTACAAAAACACTTACCAGCATGCACCATTTTTCAGCCCAACCAGTGCTTATTAGAATGTTGGTGGCGGGCACGTTTACCGGAACCTTAGCCTACTTCGTACCTCAAGTAATGGGCATGGGGTCCGACAGCATTTTGATGGCGATCCAAGGCCAGTACGCTATTGGTTTGTTAATTGCACTGGCATTAGCAAAATTGTTCACCACCGCCACTAGTGTAGGTTTAGGCATGCCCATAGGGGTTATAGGCCCCACTTTGGTAATGGGAGCCTGTGCAGGCTCTGCATTAGGGTATATAAGCACCTTCGTTATAGATGGGCCTACATCAAGCGCTGGGTTCTATGCCATGTTGGGCATGGGAGCCATGATGAGCGCGGTTCTTCAGGCGCCCTTAGCTGCTATCATTGCACTTATGGAACTCACTCACAATCCCAGCATCATATTGCCCGGTATGGCGACCATCATTATTGCTAACATCAGCAGCAGGTATGTATTTAAGCAAGACTCTGTATTTGTAGAATTATTGCGCAAACAAGGCTTAGATTATCAATCCAACCCAATCTCCCAAGCCTTAAACCATCAAGGCGTCGTAAGCTTAATGCATGATGATATAAGCCATCACTATGATAATGACATACGAGGTTATCAGGCAGCCATCGCACGAGGGTGTAATTGGCTACTTATTAAAAACCAAGAGCATGACAAGGTGGACTATATTCTGCATGCACACCAAATTTTAGTAGAAGACTCTACCACAAGTTTGATTGGAGCGGCCCAGCATCCCACTCACACTTTTGGTTTATGTTCGTGTAAGTCTACCCTAAAAGAGGCTTGGGACCTTTGTAAAGAGCATGATTACACACAACTGCTCATTACTGATATTGATGGCAGCATTATGGGCGTTCTGCCTGCACAAGAAATATTACAATACGCACAAAAAGATTAGCAGACCAAGTCATTTAAGGCGATAATACACCGCAATTTTTATTTTCCTAATTTAGAGTGGTCTATGCCTTCCAATCCAACACCGATCTCTGCCAAATTGTTTGAAGCCGCCCAGAAACACATCCCTGGCGGCGTTAACTCCCCTGTCCGCGCATTCAAAGGCGTAGGTGGCCACCCATTATTCATTAAACGTGGTATCGGTGCCTGGCTCACTGATGAAGACGATCTGCAGTACGTCGACTACGTTGGCTCATGGGGCCCCATGATTTTAGGACATGCTCATCCTAGGGTGCTGGCTGCCGTTGCTAAAAGTATCGAAAACGGCCTTGGGTTTGGTGCTCC
>JAIBDW010000095.1 GCA_024686035.1 Oceanospirillaceae bacterium | reverse complement strand
TCTATCTTCCGCATGAGCCTTCACTTGGGCTCGTTTTGTTCCGAGTTGATTATATACTTTAGTCTCAAGTAATATGTCAGCTTCTTTGGCCGCAAGAATCACTACGGCATCAAAATATGCAGCTAGACGACTTGATTTAGTATCGCTTCTTCCATACTCACCAATTTTGAGGACAATCTTTACGACATCTTGGTTTTGTCTAATAATTCTATCGATTTCAGCTTTCTGCCACGAAAGCATTTCACTAAAATCGTTCATCCCTGCTGGAACCTTAATCAAGCTTTCACTATTTGAATTTAAAAGGGTGCAATTTCCATCGTCCACTTCTATCAGTGCATAACGAAGTTGAGTTGGCGCTGTTATAATTCCTAAAATTGTCAAATGTATTCCGTACTTAGTGTTATTTTCAGACTGACCTAACAGTCCATTTATGAGGCCAACTGGCCTCATAATAATTATTAGAGAGCCACCCTCTTATTTTTTTCTTATAGAAATATTAATTTATAAGTATATGAAAGTATAGCAATTGATCTAACTTTCACTTGCCTTATTATAAAAAAAGAGCGGTTTAGGCTCCTTATTTTGAAAATAGAGCTATGCTGTATATATAACCAGTTATCGGGATATATTAATGTCTACTTCACCTTTTTCTTTCGCGTATTTTAATATATGACGCACTAGCATTTCACCAGCACCCTCATGCCTATGGATAGGCATAACTGACGGTCTATTTAGATATGCAGTATCTGGGCGAGGCTGCTCAAAAGCGACACAGCCAATATGTTCCCCATTGCGAGTGAGCAAACAATAATCTTCGCCCCTATCAAAATCAGAAATAATCCAATCTTTTGTATAAAACGAAGGATGCTTTTGGTTGTTGCTTACAGTAATACCAAATTGTTCGGCATGGTCTTTATTTGCCTTGCTCACAAGCCTAGCTAAATTAGATGCATTTTCTATATTGGCTTGAGTTACTTCCATATTGACTCACTTAGATAAAAGTTAATGCTGCTATAGCCCCGGTCTGCCTGTGCGCTTTAACGTAACCGCAGCAGTTGCCTGTTAGTTGAAGTTTGACATACATCACGATAGCTCATTTATAGTGCTTTTATGGAAAACCAAACTGAATTCTTGTTTCGATAGTGGCATTATCATTGGTTATTGTATTCTCTGTGGTATAGCTCAATATCGAAGAACCACCGCCTGTTAATATTGTTGAAATAATAAGTATTTTTAACGCTTGCCAAAGTGTTACGTCTTTAAAACCAAACAACTCAGGAAGTGTAGTATTCCAAAGCCACATAAGTAGTAATGCTGCAACAACAACACCAATCAAAATAGCAGGCACCAATATATACCAACTTTCAAGCCCTACCATTTTTATCTCCTAGTTTTGTATTTACAAATAACAGTCCATGTATGCAGCCAACTAACCTCATAATATTTTTTGATCCTGCCGCTTATTTAACTTATATAAATATTATTCTATAAGAATATAAAAGTATAGTATCTGATGTAAATATCACCTGCTAAAGCTATAAGAAAGTAGCAATTTTGGCACATCCTAAAACACTAATAGGTGATCAGATCACTAAGTATCCATAGCAACACAACAACCGATTAGCCTGATTATCTCTTCATTTAGCTTAAAACCCCTCGCACAGCATTTAGCTGCTTAGCCAGCTGCTCATCATCATAAGCATTGGGCACCAGTTGCCCCCACACTGGGCCTGGCCATGCTGGGTCGTGTGTATAGCGCCCTATCACATGGATATGCAACTGGCTCACCACATTACCTAGGGCACCTATATTTAGCTTATGGGGGGTGTAAAGCTTGGTTACCATGGCGGCCACTTCATTCATTTCTTGCAGCACTTGCTGCTGCTGTGCCATGGGTAAATGGGTCAGCTCTGTGGCGCTAGCTATGCGTGGCACTAAAATAAACCAAGGCACGCTTTTGTTATTCATCATTAATAGCCGGCATAGGCCCATGTCTGCTACCCATGCGCAATCGGCTTTTAGGCGGGCATCTAGTTTAAATTTTTCATCAGGGTGTTTGTTGGCTGGGGCCATCGTTTCATCTTCTGTCATAGTGGTTTTGTTCATGTTATCTGCTTTTATAGATTTTGTAGTGTTTATCCTCCATATTAGTGCTCATTAGCCATAAAAACAGCGTTTTGAAGCTAGGTATAAAGGCTGGCTTAAATGTATAATACGCCCTCAATTAATGTAGGTGTACCAGATGACAAAAAAGCTATTTATTAAAACCCACGGCTGCCAGATGAATGAATATGATTCTTCACGTATGGCAGACTTATTGGGAGATAGCCATGGTATGGAGATCACGCACAGTGAAGCAGATGCAGACATTTTGCTGCTAAACACTTGCTCTATTCGTGAAAAAGCTCAAGACAAGGTGTATCACCAGCTTGGGCGTTGGCGCAAGCTTAAAGAAGCCAATCCACATATTAAAATTGGTGTGGGCGGCTGTGTGGCCAGCCAAGAAGGCGATGCTATTTCTAAACGTGCGCCTTTTGTAGACATGATTTTTGGCCCCCAAACATTGCACCGTTTACCAGAGATGGTAGATGCCACCGATGCAGGCGCTAAAGGCGTGATAGACGTAAGCTTTCCTGAAATAGAAAAGTTTGATAGTTTGCCCGCCCCAAAGGTAGAAGGCGCAGAAGCCTTTGTGTCTATCATGGAAGGCTGCTCAAAGTATTGCAGCTTTTGTGTAGTGCCCTACACGCGTGGCGAAGAAGTGAGCCGCCCCCTCGGCTCTGTGATGCTAGAAATAGAGCAGCTAGCAGAGCAAGGCGTGCGCGAAGTGAACTTGCTTGGCCAAAATGTGAATGCCTACCAAGGTGAAACACAAGATGGTGATACTGTAGATCTAGCCGAGCTAATTGCCCTAGTGGCTGATATCGATGGCATTGATCGTATTCGCTTTACCACCAGCCACCCTGTGGAGTTTACTGATAGCCTGATAGAAGCCTTTGGACAAATACCAGAGCTTGTGAGCCATTTACACCTGCCGGTGCAATCTGGTTCTGACAAGATATTAATGGCCATGAAACGCGGCCACACTGCACTAGAATACAAGTCTAAAATGCGCCGTATTCGCAAGCTGCGCCCAGACATTAGATTTTCATCAGACTTCATTATTGGTTTTCCTGGCGAAACAGATGCCGATTTTCAGGCTACTATGGATTTAATCGCCGATATCGGTTTTGATCTGTCCTATAGCTTTATCTATAGCAAACGCCCAGGCACACCCGCCACAGATCTGCCAGATAACACCGATGAAGCCACCAAAAAACAGCGTTTAACCTTATTACAGCGCCGCATTGATAGCCAATCTTTTGATATCAGTAAAGCCATGGTAGGCACTTATCAGCGTGTGTTGGTGAATGGTTATTCTAAGAAAGATCCGGGTAAATTAACCGGGCGTTCAGAAAACAACCGCTCAGTAAATTTTGCCAGCAACAATGCTGATTTGATTGGTAAGTTTGCCCAGATCCATATTTTGGAAGCCTTTCCTCACTCATTAAGGGGCGTGCTTGTTGCGTCTGAACTAGACGGACTTGCGCCAGTTGGCCCAATCGTGCTGCAATAGCACTCTATGACCAAACCAACTAATAGCTCTTCATCCGCGCCTTCTGAGCACACAGGCTCTATTTTTAGCCTGTTGCCAGATCACACTGCCCACCTTGCAAGCTTGCAAGGCCAGCTGGATGGAAACTTACGCCTTATTGAGCAGCGATTGCATGTCAGCATCAGTAATCGCGGCAACCGTTTTCACCTAGCCGGCACGCCAGAGGCCTGCATTGCTTCTGAAAATGTATTACAGCAGCTCTATCGTGAAGCCCAAAACACCAGTGAAGTGACCCCAGAAATGGTTCACCTTGCCTTAGTGGAAGCCCTACATACCATGACAGAAACCAATGCCGCAATCTTGGCCCCCAAAGCTAACCAACCCCAAGATACTGGGCTGAGTATTCGCACCAAACGCGCCACTATTAAGCCTCGTGGTGAAACTCAGCAAAGCTATATTAAATCTATTCATGATTACGACATTAATTTTGGTATTGGCCCTGCAGGCACTGGCAAAACTTACCTTGCGGTTGCCTGTGCGGTAGAAGCACTAGAGCGTGAAGATGTGAGGCGTATTTTATTAGTGCGCCCAGCGGTAGAAGCAGGTGAAAAGCTTGGTTTTTTGCCAGGTGATTTAGCGCAAAAAATAGACCCATACTTACGCCCTCTTTATGATGCTCTTTATGAAATGCTTGGCGAAGAGGCAGTAGCTCGGATGATAGAGAAAAACATCATAGAAATTGCGCCCCTAGCTTATATGCGTGGCAGAACCCTAAACAACAGTTTTGTTATTTTAGATGAAAGCCAAAACACCACCCGCGAACAAATGAAAATGTTTCTTACGCGTATTGGTTTTGGCTCTACTGCGGTTATTACCGGTGACGTCACCCAAATTGATTTGCCCAAAGGCACCCCTTCTGGCCTTAAACATGCCATTGAAGTATTGCATGGCATAGACAATATCGGCTTTACTCACTTTTTGTCTGGCGACATTGTGCGCCACCCCCTAGTGCAGCGCATCGTAGATGCTTATGACGCTTTTGAAAACAAAACATCATGATTATAGACTTACAAGTTGCAAGCCAAAGTGAGCACTTACCCACGCTTGCGCAGCTAGAAGAGTGGTCTCAGCTTGCAATACAATCACCAGACGCCGAGGCTGAAATCACCATTCGCATCGTGGATGATGCAGAAAGCCACGAGCTAAATCTTCAATATCGTGGCAAAGATAAGCCCACTAACGTCTTGTCGTTTGCCTTTGAGCAACCTCAAGTTTATGATCCTGAGCTGGCTGCACAAATGGCCGCAGAGCTAGGTGATATAAACTATTTAGGTGATCTAGTGATTAATGCCCCATTGGTTGCCCAAGAAGCCACCCGACAACAAAAACCAGTCGCACACCATTGGGCCCATCTGGTTATTCACGGCACCTTGCATTTACAAGGTTTCGACCACATACAAGAGGCACAAGCTCAAGAAATGGAAGCTCTAGAGGCCCAGATTTTGTCCTCACTCAACATACCAAACCCTTATATTGCTAAATAAAGCACTTAAGCGTATAAATTGGTTTTATTAACTTATAGGTATACACACTCCTTATGAACGACGACGCGTCGACCAACGGTCAGGACAAACGCTCCTGGCTGGATAGACTTTCTTTTTTTCTAAGCGACAGACCTGGCACTCAAGGAGAGCTGTTAGAACGCATCCGTCAGGCTGAAGAAGATCAAATATTGGACCGTGAGGTGCTTGATACCATCGAAGGTGCCTTACAGATGTCGCACATGCAAGTGCGTGACATTATGGTGCCGCGCCCTCAAATGGCGGTTGTCAAGGCAGATCAAACCACCCAAGAGTTCATGCAAACCATCACCGAGACGTCACACTCACGCTTTCCTGTGATTGGCGAATCTCCAGATGAAGTGTTGGGCATTTTATTAGCCAAAGATTTATTACCTCTTGCGTTTGCTAAGCAAATGGATGATTTTGACCTAAGTGCGATGCTACGTAAGCCTATTTTTGTACCCGAAAGTAAGCGTTTGTCTATTTTGCTTAACGAATTTCGCACCAATCGCTATCACATGGCTATCGTATTAGATGAATACGGCGGCGTAGCCGGCCTTGTGACTATCGAAGATGTTTTAGAGCAAATTGTGGGCGAAATTGAAGACGAAACAGACGCCGAAGAAGATGACGATGGCAACATCCGGCCTTTCGCTGACAATGGGTTTTTAGTGAAAGCCCTCACTAGCATTGAAGATTTTAACGAGCACTTTGGCACTTATTACGACGAAACAGAGTTTGATACCATCGGTGGCATCGTCACTCAGCAGTTTGGCCACTTACCGGCTAAAGATGAAAAAATTCAAATTGGCGAGCTAATTTTCCAAATTTTGGCGGCAGATAATCGTAGGATCCGTCTTATGCAAGTCAACCCTGTTAGCGTTGATACGCATGAGCCTGAGTCAAAAAGCTAATCTAGCCACCAGCAGCATCGCTGGTGCTATAGCGCCATTAGCCTTTGCACCAATGGGCTTATGGCCTATAGCATTACTTAGTGTGGTGCTCTTTTGGTATAGCCTCAATCAAAGCCAATCTAACAAACAGGCCACCTTCGTAGGCTTTGCCTATGGCTTAGGTTATTTTGGCGTTGGGGTAAGCTGGGTGTTTGTGAGCATGGTAGACCATGGCGACACACACTGGCTACTGGCTACTCTTCTCACGAGTTTGTTCTGTGGTGGTTTGGCCCTATGTTATGCTATTTTTGCGGGTCTATTTTTTCGCATCAAACCCTATCATCAATACCCTAGTTTGTTATTTATAGGCCTTTGGCTAAGCCTAGATTTACTGCGTGCTTGGATACTTACAGGATTTCCTTGGTTATATTTGGGCTATGCGGGGCTGGGCACTTTTGTCGCAGGTTATGCGCCTATACTGGGCGTACACGGGGTTACATTACTGCTGTTATTGAGTAGTTTATTAGTGTTTGGCATGCAGTCTAAGCCACTGTTTCGTGTGGTTTTTATCACCAGCATTTGGTTTTTGGGCTATGGTTTAAGC
>JAIBDW010000105.1 GCA_024686035.1 Oceanospirillaceae bacterium | reverse complement strand
TTTTTTATTTGAGAGAAGCCAAACACCTACATATAGGCGTTTTCAGTATTAGAGTGATCCGTCACGTCCCTGACTGAACTGATGCCTGGAATACGCTCTTTTAAGGTTTTCTCAACCCCTTCTTGGAGCGTCAAAGAAACAGAGCTACATCCTTGGCAACCACCGCCAAATTTCAGCACGGCTACATTACCGGCTTCCTCTGCGACCACACCGACCAAACTCACATCACCGCCGTGAGACGCTAGACTTGGGTTGATTTCAGTATATAGGTAGTAATTCACCTGAGCATCTAGCGGGCTATCTTTGGTGACTTGTGGCATCTTAGCATTGGGAGCCTTGATAGTAAGCTGACCACCCATGCGATCAGAACTATAGTCGATAAAAGCATCTTCTAAAAAATCTACACTAGCAGGCTCGACGTAAACTCGAAACTTCTCTAAATCTGTAAACTCGTCAGTAATCTTCACTTCGTCGGGGCGACAGTAGGCCAAACAAGTTTCTGCATTTGGTGTACCTGGGTCTGTCACAAAAATACGCACTGAAATGCCTTCTACGTCTTGCTTTGAAAGTAACTCTGCTAGATAGTCTTGGGCACTGGGGGTGATGTCTATGTAATCCACTGTATATTTCCTTTATTGCCAACGACACGAACAACTTTGAGTTATTCACTATGATGCCATTATATACCCTAGTGTTTTGCTTGGGTATTCATTTTAAGACTAGTTAAAAAAGCATATAATAGTGACATTAAAAGCCTTTGTTTCAACCATGTATCTGTTAAGCCGCAAACCATGAACAATGATCCAACAACTAATCCCCATTGGGGCAGTGATCCCACATTGCCCAATTTATGGCGCATAGCAGTACCACTAAGTGGGGCAATGTTGTCGCAGTCTTTGTTGGGCCTAATGGATACCGCACTCGTAGGTCATTTAGGCGGGTTAGCTTTGGCAAGTATAAGCATTGGCAGCTATCTAGTGTTCATTTTAGTCGCCATTATTACCGGCCTTGGTACGGGTTGGCATAGCCTCATTTCTAAGCATGGCCAAACTTACCACGGGCTATTTCAATTAGGTTTAGTTTACCTGGTATCCCTGTCGATCTGTGCAGCAGTCATCGGTGCTTCCATCATCGATGATTTAATTTATATGTTTGTGTTAGATGATCGTGTTAATACGCTCGCGGCAGATTATGGCCAAGCTCGCCTTTGGGCTTTGCCTGCGGTTGCATTGAGTATTAGCGCAAGGATCTATTGGAGTGAGCTAGGCACTGCGTGGCAATACACCAAAATTTTGTTATTAGCTCACGCGGCTAATGTACCCATAAGTTATGGCCTCATCTACGGCATGGGTGGATTGCCAGCAATGGGGGCCGTTGGTGCTGGAGTGGGCACCAGTATTGCGATCTGGTTAGGGGTGTTGTTACAGGCGTTGATGTTATATAAGCAAGGTGCCAGTGATACTCGCGTCAAAGATATACGATTGAGTTTCAATCATTGGCGGTTATTACTGCGCTTTACTTGGCCTCCAATGCTTCAGCAGTTGATTTTTTCACTCCATTTAGCAGCATTTTTATGGATAATCAGCTTGCTTGGTGCGTCGGTTATGGCGGCCTCCTTTGCAGTGCTTAATGTGGGATTGGTACTGATACTTCCCGCGATCGGCTTAGGACAGGCGGCTCTATCGATGTTAGGTGCCGCCATGGCCCAAGGGAATAAAGAGCAGGTTATCAAATGGAGTAAACTGATTTTATACTCAGGTGTGCTAAGCGTCTCAATATTAGCCCTTTTTGTTGGTCATACAGCGCCATGGCTGGCAAAGCTTTTGCTGATCAATCGTGAGTTACAACAACTTACCATAGAAGCTTTACCCTGGTACGCAATGGCAATGGTGCTAGAAGCGGTCATCATTATTTTAAGTCGCTTTGTGTTGTTAAGCGGGTATAGAAAAACGGTCTTAGTGATCATGGGTTCCAGTCAATGGTTATTGTTCTTACCATTGTTGTATTGGCTGGCACCCAATTATGGGTTTATGACTGTTTGGTGGTTACACGTGGGTTATCGCTTGGTGACCATTTTTTGTTTGTGGTGGATGTGGCGACGTTTTATAAAGAGCCCGTTAATCGGTCAAATAAGTACATTTAATAAGGAGTAAGAATGCACTCGGAATCCGTTATTTTTTCGTTTTTTTTGATATTTACAGGCGCAGCTATCCTGGCAACATTGTCATTGTATTTTAGGCAGCCCTTGCTTTTAGCCTACATCGTATTGGGCGCACTTTTAGGACCGTTTGGCCTGGCGTGGGTAGTGGATACCAACTTATTAGCCGACGTTGCACATGTTGGCATCATCTTTCTTTTGTTTCTTATCGGCCTTGATATGCAACCTAGTCATTTGTTACAAATGATCAAAAAAGGCTCCATGGTTGCATTTATCAGTTCCTTAGCCTTTGCCTTGTTAGGGTTTATGGTAGGGTATGCATTTGGCTTTAGCACGATAGACAGCTTAATCATTGGTGCCTCTACCATGTTTTCTAGCACCATTGTGGGCATTAAATTACTCCCAACCACGGTGTTACATCACAAACAAACAGGCGAGCTAGTGGTCGGTTTGCTATTACTGCAAGATCTATTGGCCATCATCCTATTAACCTTGTTAACCACTTTAGGTGGGCAATTAAATGATGGTTTGGCACTGTCCTTAAACGCCGACCTGCTCATCAGTCTAGCGGCCTTGCCGTTATTGATGTTTGCCGCGTTAGGTTTCGTACGTTGGGTATTATTGCCCTTAATAAAACGCTTTGATCGTTTTCATGAGTATATCTTTTTATTAGCTCTAGGTTGGTGTTTAGGTTTGGCAGAACTGGCTCACAGTATAGGTTTGTCTGCCGAAATTGGGGCCTTTATTTCTGGCGTAAGCTTAGCTTCTAGTGTGATAAGCCAGTATATTGCTATTAACTTAAAACCGATCAGGGACTTTTTTTTAGTCTTGTTTTTCTTCTCAATAGGTGCAGGTTTTAATTTCCCTCTGATGGGCTCTATATGGCTTCAATGCGCCATATTAGTGATCTTGGTGATCACCATTAAGCCTGTTGTGTTTGGGTTTCTTATTAGACCTATTTGCAAGTCTAAATCAACGTCATGGGAAGTGGGTTTTAGATTGGGCCAAACGAGTGAATTTTCTATTTTGATTGCCTCGCTAGCAGCCTCTACCCTGATTATTAGTGAGTCTGCGTCTTTACTCATACAGGCTACTGCAATCATTACTTTTGTTGCATCATCGTATTTAGTTGTGTGGAATTTTAAGTCCCCCATCGCGATTAAAGATCATCTCCGGCATGATTGACAAACCACCCATTAAAAGAGCCCCATAAACCTATAAAAATTTATGAGGCTTTTTTATTAAAGCATTTGTCCTTGAGCTAACTGGGTGTGCGCATCGTCACCAATTCTTCTGCGCTAGTGGGGTGAATACCTATGGTGGCATCAAAATCTGCCTTAGTCGCTCCAGCTTTCATAGCCACGGCAAAACCTTGTAACATCTCACCGGCACCCTCTCCCACAATATGCAAACCCACGACAATGTCAGAAGATACATCAACTAAAAGCTTCATAAAGCTGCGCTCATCACTGCCGCTTAAGGTGTGTTTCATGGGTTTAAAGTCGGAACGATAAATAGCGATGTCACCATGCTTTTGCTTGGCTTGCTGTTCGGTTAAACCAATCGTACCGACATTAGGCTGGGTAAAAACGGCCGTTGGAATCAGCTCATAATCCATACGTTTAGTGCCATCACCGTACCAATGGTTAACTAAAACCATCGCTTCTGCCAGCGCCACAGGAGTTAGTTCAATACCACCTGTGACATCACCCAATGCATAAATATTTTTAAGGTTAGTTTGAAACTTATCATTAACAGCGATGGTGCCTGCTTTTGTGGTCTCAATACCTAAGACATCTAAACCAATGCCAGCCACCCGTGGTTTACGACCAATAGCCATCAACACTTGGTCAACAATTTTGGTGGAACCATCTGCAAAAGTGACCAGCAGGCTCTTATCCACTTGGCGTGCGACATGACTAACTTGACTTTGATAATTCATTTGGATGCCTTGCTTGCGCATTTCTTGATCCACAAAGTGCCTCACATCTTCATCAAAGCCGCGCATAATCAAATCACCACGGTAGGAGACCTGAACTTGGGATCCTAAGCCTTGGAAAATGCATGCGAATTCAAGTGCAATATAACCGGCACCAACCACTAAAAGACGTTTAGGGAATTGAGCTAAATCAAAGATATCATCTGAACTAATAAGCAAGTCAGCATAGTCGACATCAGGAATGTTAGGGGTGCCTCCCGTAGCGATCACGATGTTTTTGGCGGTGTAATCGATGCCATTCACAGTGACTGTGTTGGTGTCTTTCAAACGGGCATAACCGCGGATAATCTGAGCACCTGAATTATTCAATAGATTGGCATAAATACCATTAAGGCGGGTGATTTCTTTCTTTTTATTGGCCACAAGTGTGGGCCAATCAAATTTTGAAGGTCCAACCGTCCAACCAAACCCTTTGGCATTTTCAAAGTCATGACTAAAATGACTGGCATAGGTATACAGTTTTTTAGGCACACAACCTACATTGACACACGTGCCTCCTAAGGCATTATCATCAGCAATGGCCACTTTAGCCCCTTCACCTGCAGCCATGCGAGCCGCTCTGACTCCACCAGAACCAGCTCCAATAACAAAAACATCAAAATCAAACTTCATAACAGTACATTCCTATGGCTAAAGGCCTATTTACGGTGGACGCGCAAAATCTAATGAGTGAGTTCTAACCTGTCACTATTTGCATTACAATAATACAAATTTTAGCAGTCTTCCAACGTTTTATGTTGGTTTTCATGCGCTTAAGCGAGTTAATACAATGTATTTAGTTTCCTTTAACATCAATAGTATCCGCGCACGCATCCCTCAACTAGAAGCCATTGTTAATCAATATCAACCCGCAGTGATTGGCCTGCAAGAAACTAAGGTGCAGGATCTAGAATTTCCAATTGAAGAAACTCGCAGATTGGGATACGAAACGATTTTTCATGGGCAAAAAGGTCACTATGGCGTGGCCTTGATGACAAACCTGCCTATACTTAAGGAGATTAAAGGTTTGCCAGGAGATACTGAAGATTCGCAAAGGCGCCTTGTAGGTGCGGTGTTGCAACTGCCAAACTTAGAGACCATCACCGTATTTAATGGATATTTTCCTCAAGGCGAAAATATCGAGCATGTGAGTAAATTTCCTGCAAAAAGAGATTTTTATAAGGGTTTAACCAAGCTGTTGAGTACACACTATGACAACAATGAACATATTGTGGTGATGGGAGACGTGAACATTGCCGCCCATGACATTGATATAGGCATAGGCGATGACAATCGTAAGCGCTGGCTTAAAACAGGTAAGGCTAGCTTTCAACCTATAGAGCGTGAGTGGCTTAGGGACCTTTGTCAATTTGGTTTAACAGATAGTTACCGTCAATTGCACCCACAAACTCAAGATTATTCATGGTTTGATTATCGCAGTAAAGGTTTTGAGCGTGAACCTAAGCGTGGTTTACGTATCGATCAAATACTCTTAACCAACAGTTTAATGCGTCATTGTAAAATGGCTGATATTGATTATGACGTGCGGGGTATGGAAAAGCCTTCTGACCACTGCCCTATCTTTGTGAAGCTTGCCATTGGCCATTGCTAAGTGACTTAACCTTTAAAATACGGTGCTTTACAAGCACTTATAAGGATTACAGAATTTCACTGTAATGCAATCTCAATACAAGAAATAATTATTCCTTTTTTAAAGTTTATTAGGTATAGTGCAAATAGTATTAACCATCTACAGGCTTTTAGTAGTAAATGGTTAGTTAAGTGTCTAAACTAATGAACTAAGCATAGCAGTGGAGTAGATAATTCATGTCACCCTCTA
>JAIBDW010000151.1 GCA_024686035.1 Oceanospirillaceae bacterium | reverse complement strand
GACCAGCGGTGTGACTTTTTTCTGGATGAAACTGTACCGCAAATATATTTTCATCGGCCAATGCCACATCAAACTGGAGACCATAATCGCAAGTAGCAGCCACCAGCTCGCGCTTTTGAGTGCGCACGTAATAGCTGTGTACAAAGTAAAACCGGCTGTTATCTTCAATGCCATCCCACAATTTATGGGGACGCTGTTGCACTTGGCTCCAGCCCATATGAGGCACTTTCAAATGCATTTGCTGAACACTGGGTTGGTCACCAAAGAAGCTCACCTCACCAGGTAATTCACCCAGACAATCTACGCCTGAATTTTCTGTTGAATGCTGCATTAAGGCCTGCATGCCAACGCAAATGCCAAGCATGGGTTTTTTACCCATTTGTTGCGCCACGATTTGGTCTACACCTAAACGTTTAATTTCGGCCATGCAATCACGAATGGCGCCCACACCAGGCAACAATACACGGTCACAGGCTTCAATTTTAGCGGCATCATTAGTGACATGCACACGCGTGTCTGGGCAAACGTGCTCAAGCGCTTTAGCAACGGAATGTAAGTTACCCATTCCGTAGTCAATTACTGCTATGGATTTCATATCAAGCCTATAAGCTGCCTTTAGTCGATGGCATCATTCCTGCCATACGCTCATCAGCGCTTAACGCCATGCGCAAAGCACGGCCAAAGGCTTTAAATACTGTTTCTGCTTGGTGATGCGCATTTTTTCCAGCAAGGTTATCAATGTGCAAAGTTAATTTAGCGTGATTGACAAAACCACGGAAAAACTCATCAAATAAATCCACATCAAAGCCACCAATACGCCCGCGCGTATAGGTAACATGGTGGAACAAACCTGGGCGACCAGAGAAATCTAACACCACACGACTTAATGCTTCATCAAGCGGTACATAGGCTGAGCCATAGCGAGTAAGGCCTTTTTTATCGCCTACAGCTTGGTCTATAGCCATACCTAAAGTAATGCCTAAATCTTCCACAGTGTGGTGAGCATCAATGTGTAAGTCACCTTTGGCGTTGATGTCTAAATCAATTAAACCGTGACGCGCAACTTGCTCCAACATATGATCCAAGAAAGGCAAACCGGTGACACAATTAAATACCCCAGTGCCGTCTAAGTTCACACTCACGGTGATTTGAGTTTCTAAAGTATTGCGTTCTACAGTGGCGGTGCGTGCCAACATGATATGCCCTCGCATTCGTTAAAGCTTTACAATTAGGTTGAATTATACGGCTTTTGGCCCCTGTTTTACACAGCACAAACACACCAAAACACAATAAAACAACGGTATACTCCTGTTAAATATGATTTACCACTGAAAAGCCAACCCCAAATGATGACCAAAGATGTATTTGCAGACACTTTACTTGCCTGGTTTGACGAGCATGGACGCACTCATTTGCCTTGGCAGAAAGATCGCACAGGCTATCGGGTATGGGTTTCTGAGATTATGCTACAGCAAACTCAAGTGGCCACAGTAATCCCCTACTTTGAGCGTTTCATGCAGCGTTTTCCATCGATTAACCAGCTAGCAGCGGCAGAGGTTGATGATGTGTTAGCCCTTTGGACAGGCCTTGGCTATTACAGTAGGGCCCGCAATTTACACCACAGCGCCATTACCATTGCCACTGAGCACCTAGGCAATATGCCCACCCAACTGGATGATTTAATTGCCCTTAAGGGCATTGGCAGATCCACTGCTGGCGCCATTATTAGCCAAGCCTACAACCAAAAGGGCGTTATTTTAGATGGCAACGTAAAACGACTTCTGACCCGTTTGCACGGCATTCATGGCTGGCCTGGCCAAAGCGCAATCGATAAGCGCTTGTGGGAAACAGCCACCCAACTTACCCCAAGCTATCGCAACGCAGACTATACCCAGGCCATCATGGACCTTGGCGCCACTATCTGTAAACCCAAACAGCCTTTGTGCATCGCTTGCCCTATGCAAGATGG